>CAMWUL010000015.1 GCA_947177445.1 uncultured Lachnospiraceae bacterium
GCCATCTTTCCCGCAGTAAGCCTTATGTTGCTGGTGCTAACTTAATGACATTGCTTCACGGGTAGGGGCCGCGAGGTGTTTTTGTGCGCTGTTTGCACAAAAACCCGAGGCAGCACGCGCTGGGCATCAAGTTGCTTTGAACGGCGAAGCCGTGAAAAGTAAAGTACCGTGACAAAGTAAAATCCCCATAAGTTTACAGCTTACGGGGATAATGCCTGTCTGGTCGAATCATTGAAGGCACATGCCTCCATCCTTCATTTGAATGACAACATCTGCCTGCTGTGCCTATACAGATTACAAGGATTGCCGCCGCCAAGGCACTCAGAATAATGCCGGCAAGACTTTTTCCCGGCTGGCGCAGTATCTGCAGTCTCCTGGCTATATCTTCTCAATCAAGCAATTATGCTTTTTTGTCTTTTCACTGTAATTAATTCCCACAAGGACAATTTCACCCACAAAATCATGCAATATTGCCGGATAATTTCTATTTTTTATTTGTTCAATGGCGCCCTTCGAAGATTTATTCCATTTCAGTTCCACAACCATAGCCGGATACCCGGACATCCGCTTGGGCAGATAAACAACATCTGCAATTCCTTTTCCTGATGGCAGCTCCTCAATTTTCAGATACTGATCTATTGCTGCAATATACGCAAATTTGATTACATAGCGCAGCGCCTGTTCGTCGTTGTAAAAGGTCGGAGCATACTGCGTATCCCGTATTGCCTCTATCGCTTCCGCTACATTGTCCGAATTTCCTGCGATTGTATTTTCTAAAAGCTTGCGGGAACGACTGATCAATTCTATCCATTTTTGACTTACATTTCTGCCCTTCAAAATATCCCTGAACTCTGAGCGCACCTCTTCATTTGGAATATACGCTGACTTTGTTTCCTCACGCCAGGCCAAGTATCCCAGATAAATCAACAGTGTCAATACATCATCCTTGCTTTTAAAGGTTTCAAAATCATTCTCAAAATGTTCTGTATCAACTTCTATCTCTTCTCCGGAAATCAGCCTGGAAATGATCTCCTGTAAGCCTTCAAAATCCATGTTGATATAAGTCATCAGTGATTCCGCCGCCGAAGTTTTCTGCCAATAGGACCCAAATTTCTTTTTCCGCATTGCCAGCATAACCGAATAGGGATTATAAATTGCACCAACCTGCGGGAAATCATATCCATCATACCATTTTCTGGCATTCTCAAAACTCATCGAGTGTGTTTCACAGAGATTCCTTACTTCGCTTTCCGTAAAGCCGGTAAATTCAGTAAATTGATCCGGATCAAGAATCGAATACTCTGTAAAATCCGAAATGGCAGACTGAAAACCATCTTTTTTAATCGGTAGAATTCCTGTCATATAAGCAGCAGCAACGACCTGCGGCGTAAAATTATTATTCTTAAACCATTCCCGTAAAAGATTCAAATAGGCCGTCTGCACATTTTTATCTTCTTTTGCTTCACGGATCGGAGCGTCCCACTCGTCAATGATAAAAACAAACCGCCTGCCTGTTTTCTCAACACACCGAATCAAACAATCTGTAAGATATCTCTCTGATCCAAGCTCCGGATAAAGCATAACCAATTCATTATAGACCCTTTTCTCAATCAGCTCCGGCACATCTCCTATTGCCTTATGCTGCTTTTTTACCATGGAAACAAAACCTGTAACATCAATGCTGATGACATGATACTGATTCAGGTGCGTCAAATAATCTTCCGTCCACGCAATCTTTTTATCATCAAAGAGCGCACGAGAATCACAGGAGCAGTCATAGTACGCACACAGCATTTTTGCCGCATAGGATTTACCAAAACGTCTTGGCCTGCTGACACAGGACAGCTTCTCCATTGTACCCACAGTCTTGTTAACCAATGCAATCAAGCCGGTTTTATCTATATATTCCGACTGCAGGACTTCCTGAAAGCCTTTATTTCCGGGATTCAAATAGGTTCCCATTAAAATCACCCTCCACAGGAATTGTACCACAATTCCATTTTATCTATTATACTATTCCACGCCCCGCTTTTCATGGCCCGTTGTATGGCTGGTATCCTCCTTCCGGGGAATGCCACGGAAAAAAGCGTCCAGCACAGGAACCATTTCCACTTCCTTTTCCACTGTAAAATCAATTCTGAGGCAGACGCGATTTTTCCATTTTTCCAAATCCCGGTTCAGAGAAAGCGGCACACTGTTATAAATGATATTCATACAATGAGCACAGTTTCTGACCACAGGAAATTCCTTTTGATATCTGTCCAAAAGGCGTGTTTCCGCCTTACTGTCCTTTTGGCATCGTCCCTGAGTGCGAAGCACGCAATTGGCGGTGATCATCATGGGAATCCGGCCATACACAATCTTTTCAAAGTCTATGGCTTCTTTGCCGGAATGTCCCTCAAGCAGATGCCGCTGTTCGGATGCATTTAACTCCCAGGGAAGACAAAATCCTTCCATATCCTGGGCGAACATGGCGGCAGATTCCCGGTTCCAGATGTAAAAGCCCGCGTCAGTTCTCCACCGGCATTTCTTTTTGCGGCCTTTGAAAAAGCCCAGCCCGTCTGCAGAGCGGATCAGGACGCCCTGAATCAGCGCTTCTTCATCAGCCAGCTCATACAGCTTATTCAGATATTCGTCATCCGCCGCCCGGAGGATATGGGGAAGAGCGGCATAAAGAGTACTGTGAGAGGCAAGCTTTTTGCACAGCGGGATTGTATCATCCTGTCTTTGGATAATCAGATCGCCCTCCACGTAGATGCGGCTGGGGGCAAATTCCTCATGCTCCAGCGTCCAGGACGCAAGCTGTTCTAATTGCTCCAACGTTCTCACGGATACGGCAGTCCCCTGTGAAGCGGCTTTATATTGTACGGCCTGCAGATTTTTTTCAGCATTGTCCGCCTTGTCAGCATTTTTCAGATCTTTCAAATTCGCTGTTCCGCCTGCGGCTTCCAGCTTTTCCACCGCCCGCCTTCGCAGTTCGTTGATCTGTTTCAGAGGATAAAAAATATGATCCCCGGCCTGCACCTGTATTTCCTCCGGGTAAAAAAAGCTGTCGCCCAGCTTTCCCAGCTGTTTTTGAATATTTTCTATGGTGACAGGTGTACTTTTGGCGGCTGTCACCGTCTCTCCTTCCACGGATACCCAATGCTTCCCCCATCCCATGGAAACGGATGCAGGATGGCCCTCCACGAAGGAGGCTCTGATCTGCACAGGGATTTTTTGAGCTTCTAAGGGATACCGCTCCCGGATGGCCTTCAGCAGCTTCTCGTCCGTGCCGCTGTATCCGGGGCTGGACAGGGTGATCATCTCTTTCCCATTATGCCGGAAGTAATAACCGTTCTGGGTCTGGCTCCGGATGTACAGAGATTTCAGCAGCTTTTCGTCTCCTGCCTCCACCCGGTATCTGGAGGCCGCCTCTTTCGGTCCGTACTTTTCTCTTTTTTCCCGGTACCAGTCAATGTACTTTCTGTAAAACGCAGTCACACCTGCCGCATACTCGGGCTTTTTCATACGTCCTTCTATTTTAAAGGAATCGATCCCGGCTTCCACCAGCTCCGGAATGTGGTCTATGGTGCACATGTCCTTCAGGCTTAAGGGATATCCTTCCGGACCGGGAACGCCGTCCGTCAGAACAGAATATGGCAGACGGCAGGGCTGGGCACAGCGGCCCCGGTTGCCGCTTCTCCCTCCCAGAATGCTGCTGAACAGGCATTGTCCCGAATAACAGCAGCACATGGCCCCGTGGACGAAGGTCTCAAGTTCCATATCCACCTGTTGGCGGATGGAAATCAATTCCTTCAGACTAAGCTCTCTGGCAGGAACAATGCGGGAGACTCCCATACTGCGCAGCAGCTCTGCGCCGTGGCGGCTGCAGAGTGTCATCTGGGTGCTGGCGTGCAGAGAAAGATTGGGAAACTGCCTTTTGATCAGCCGAAGCGCTCCGAAATCCTGTACAATTACCGCATCCAGCCCGGCCTCACAGTAAGGCGCCAGATAGCTGCACAGCTCATCCATTTCTTTCTCCTTCAGCAGCGTATTGACGGTCATATAGATTTTGACACCCCGGATATGGCCGTAGCGGATACAGCGGATCAGCTCCTGCTCCGTGAAATTTTCCGCGTAAGCCCTGGCTCCAAACCGGCTGCCTCCCAGATATACGGCATCTGCGCCTGCGTGGACTGCGCCGTAAAAGCCTTCGGGACTGCCTGCCGGAGCCAAAAGCTCAACCTGTCCTTTACTCAAAGCCTGCCCTTTACTCAAAGCCTGCATGGTTTTTGTCCTTCCTTCCCGTAACCTTTTTTTCGACAATCTCCCTATTCTCCCGCCGAGCCGGCATAATGCAGAAAAGCTGTCCGCGGAGGGACAGCCTTACTTATCTTATTGCCGAAATTCTGCACTTACATCAGAACACTATTTTTTCTTCAGCTCCGTCTCAAGACGCACGATTTTTTTAGAATTTTCATTCAGATCCTGCTGAAGACTCTTGACCTGCTCCTCGGAGCTTTCCAGCTTGATCTGAGCGGAAATCAGCTCGTGCTTCAGTTCATACAGCTCCTTATCCTTCGCACGGAGCTCCTCCTCCAGAATAGAGATCTGTTTCTTGGCTTTAAAATAATCGTCGGCTATATTCAGCTGAAGCAGCACCCCCTGCGTATCCATGGGCTGCCTGCGAAAGCTGTCCACTTTATTATATTCGTTGATCTTGTTATTGATATAAGAAGCAACTCTCTGCAGGTATTCTTCGCTTTCATAGCCGCTCAGAGTAAAGACCTTGCCGCCTATGATCACCTCTGTGTCTGTTTTAGAAGGCATACTGATACTCCTTTGTAAAGGTCAATGATTTGGTCTTCTTTATGACACTTTCATTATATATCATATTCCGTTTACAGGCAAGCATAAATGGCAATAGTTTAGAGGTGCAGCCCCAGGTGTCTGTAAGCCGCCTCCGTAACCACTCTTCCCCTGGGTGTCCGGTTCAAAAAGCCGTTTTTGATCAGGTACGGCTCATATACATCCTCGATGGTGCCTGCATCCTCTCCGATGGCGGCGGCCAGAGTATCCAGACCCACGGGGCCTCCCTCAAATTTTTGGATCATGGTGAGAAGAATATTTCGATCAATATGATCCAGACCCTGTCTGTCCACATCCATCAGATCCAGAGCCGTGCGGGCCACTTCCTCTGTGATGATCCCATCATATTTCACCTGAGCAAAATCCCTGACCCTCTTCAGAATGCGGTTTGCTAGCCGTGGGGTTCCCCGGCTGCGGCGGGCCATTTCCAAAGCTCCTGCAGGCTCGATCTCCACCTCCAGAACCCTGGCGGAATGCAGAATGATCAGCTGAAGCTCTTCCACGGAGTAAAACTCCAGGTGATAAATCATTCCAAAGCGATCCCGCAGAGGCGCAGTGAGAAGTCCTGCCCTGGTGGTTGCGCCCACTAAGGTGAATCTGGGAAGCTCCAGCCGGACAGAGCGGGCCGTGGAGCCCTTGCCGATCATGATATCGATACAATAATCCTCCATGGCCGGGTACAGCACCTCCTCCACCTGACGGTTCAGCCGGTGGATCTCGTCCACAAAAAGAAGATCCCCCTCTTCCAGGTTATTGAGGATAGCGGCCATTTCCCCGGGCTTTTCGATGGCCGGGCCGCTGGTGACCTTCAGGTGCACTCCCATTTCATTTGCAATGATGCCGGCCAGGGTAGTCTTTCCCAACCCGGGAGAGCCGTAGAACAACACATGATCCAGCGCATCCCCTCGCTGCTTTGCCGCTTCAATGTATATCTTCAAATTTTCCTTGACCTTTGATTGACCAATATAATCATTTAAGGTCTGAGGGCGCAGAGAGCCCTCTATCGTCACATCTTCTTCCGTTATGTCGGTTTCTATCATTCTTTTGGGCATATGAGCCTCCTAAAATATAATTGCTCTAAAACATCTTTTTCAGAGCCGCTTTCAGAACGGCTCCGGAATCCATGTTTTCCAGCCCTTCTATGGCGTTTACCGCCTTTACCGCCTCAGAACGTCCGTAGCCCAGAGACACCAGAGCTTCCACCGCCTCTTTTTTCTGAGGGCTCGCATCAGCCTCCGGCTCGAAGCCTGCGCCGTATTCCCGGATATCCCTGTCGATCAGGGCATCGTCGATACGGATCTTGTCCTTCAGCTCCAGAATCAGGCGCTCTGCCGTCCTGGTTCCGATGCCCGGCGCTTTTGAAATGGCCTTCGCATCTCCGGACATAATGGCATACCGCAGGGAATCCGCATCCAGCGCAGAAAGAATGGCCAGCGCGCCCTTGGGCCCGATTCCGTTTACCCCGATACACTTCCGGAACATTTCAAGGTCGCCGGCGGACAAAAAGCCGAACAGCTGAAAGGAATCCTCCTTTACGCTGGTATAGGTGTACAGCTTCACTGCTTCTCCCACCCGGGGAAGCCTGGAAGCCGTGTCTGCGGATATGTTCACATTGATGCCCACACCGCCTACATCGAGCACAACATTATCCTCTGTCAGACTGTCAATATTTCCATAAACAAATGCTATCATATGAAACTCCCTCGTTACTTTTCACGGGTAGGAGCCGCGAGGTGTTTTTGTGCGCTTTTTGCTCATTTTGTGTGCATCATGTTGCTTTGAACGGCGAAGCCGTGAAAAGTAACACTCCCTCTGCGCCCCCTGAATTAAAACGCATTTATGTGCGGCATAATGCATTTATGTGCTGCTCATTGCCTGCGTGGACATTATATCATGCAGGAACATACGTTTCAATCCCTTGTGACAGGTTTTGTTACAGGTTCTTTTTTGAAGAGCCGTCTGTACACCACCGCAAAGCAGACCAGGTGTACCAGAAAGGTCAATCCCCAGCTGATGGGGTATGATAGATAAAGACATTCCAAAGTGCGGTTTTGCTGAAAAACTGTATAAATCCACACCACCCGAAACAGACAGGCGCCGGTAAGGGATACCAGCATGGGCATGATCGCATAGCCGATGCCCCGCAGAGCGCCCACGATTACGTCCATCATACCGCACAGGAAATAGGGAACACAGATATAGGACATGCGCAGAATGCCATAGCCGATAACCTTCGGATCCGGAGAATACAGCTGAAGCAGCCAGCCTGCGCCCAAATATGCGCCGATTCCCATGACAAGCCCTACGGCGATTACCAGGCCCTCACAGATTGCAAGCACCTTTCCCACTCTTTTAAACTCTCTGGCCCCGTAATTTTGCCCGCAGAAGCTGACCGCCGCCTGAGAAAAGGAATTCATGGCAGTATACACAAAGCCTTCTATATTGCTTCCGGCAGTATTTCCCGCCATGGCCACAGAGCCGAAGCTGTTCACGGAGGACTGGATCAATACGTTGGAAATAGAAAACAGGGCACCCTGGACTCCCGCCGGCATACCGATCCGGAACATCTTCGCCAGCTTGTCGGGAGCAATCCGAAGCCCCTTCAGCTCCAGCCTGTAAACGCTGTCCGTAAGAACCAGGCATCTGACCACCAGAGCCGCGGAAATAGCCTGGGAAATCACCGTGGCCAGGGCAACACCGGCAACACCCATGGAAAAAACAATTACAAAAAGCAGATTCAGCAGCACGTTCACCACGCCGGCTGCCAGCAGATAATACAGGGGCCGCCTGGTGTCTCCCACGGCGCGGAGCACGGAGCTTCCGAAGTTATAGACCATCATAAAAGGCATTCCCGCAAAATAGATCCGCATATACAGCACGGAATGACCGATCACATCCTCGGGAGTGCCCATCAGGGTCAGAGCCGGGCCGGAGACGAAAAAGCCTGCAAAAACCAAAATGACACCGCCGATCACGGAGGATGCCACAGCGGTCTGAACCATATCCTTTAACTCATTTTCCTGACCGGCTCCGTAATACCTCGCCACCAGCACGTTGGCTCCCACGGAAAGTCCGATAAACAGATTTACGATCAGATTGGTCAGAGAGCTGGTAGAGCCTACCGCCGCCAGGGCCTCGTTTCCTGCAAAACGCCCCACCACCACAATATCCGCCGCATTAAAAAGCAGCTGCAGAATTCCCGACAGCATCAGCGGAATGTAAAATAATAATATCTTTCCCAAAAGAGGGCCGTTACACATATCAATTTCATATTTTGCTGAAGACTGATTCTTCATAAAATCACCTCGAACACAGCAAAATGCAGGCACCCCCGGCCGGGGATGCCCGCTGCTGCTTACTGATTGTTGTTAATATAATTGATCAGACCCTCGGAAGCGATGATCCGCTGCATGAACTCCGGAAAAGCCTGTCCCTGGAAGGAGGTTCCCTTTGTCACGTTTGTGATCACGCCGGAATCAAAATCAACCTCCACCTGATCCCCTGCTTCGATTCCTCTGCTGGCCTCGGGACATTCGATGATGGGAAGCCCTATATTGATGGCGTTTCGATAAAAGATCCTGGCAAAGGTCTCGGCGATGACGCAGCTGACGCCGGCGGCTTTGATGGCTATGGGGGCATGCTCCCGGGAAGAGCCGCAGCCGAAATTTTTATCGGCCACAATAATATCGCCCTTTTTTACCTTTTTTATAAACTCTTTGTCGATGTCCTCCATACAGTGGGCCGCAAGCTCTGCGGGATCCGAGGAATTTAAGTACCTGGCGGGAATAATTACATCCGTATCCACGTTGTCGCCGTATTTGAAAACGATTCCTTTAGCATTCATATTCTCATACCCCTATGCCTTTATACTTTTTGGTCATGGCGCCTTTAGCGGCACAAATTACAGTTCCTCCGGACTGGAAATCCTTCCGGTCACGGCGCTGGCCGCAGCCACTGCCGGGCTTGCCAGATATATTTCGGAGGATGTATGTCCCATGCGCCCCACAAAGTTGCGGTTGGTGGTGGACACACAGCGCTCCCCTTCCGCCAGAATGCCCATATAGCCTCCCAGACAGGGACCGCAGGTGGGCGTGCTGACAATTGCTCCCGCTTCTATAAAGGTTTTCAGAAGCCCTTCCTCCATGGCCTGCATATAAATGGCCTGGGTGGCCGGAATTACGATGCACCGCATTCCCTTTGCCACATGCCGGCCCTTTAGAACCTCCGCCGCACATCGCAGATCGTCCAGCCGGCCGTTGGTACAGGAGCCGATGACTGTCTGATCGATCAAAATGGGCTCCATGGTCTTGATCTCATCCATGGTATGGGTATTTTCCGGCAGATGAGGGAACGCCACCGTAGGACGCAGAGAACTCAGGTCAATGGTGTAGACCGCATCATATACGGCGTCGGGATCCGCTTCAAAAATACGGAAGCTCCGTCCGGAATGCTCCTTCATATACTCCACCGCCAGATCATCCACCGGGAATATTCCGTTTTTCCCGCCGGCCTCGATGGCCATATTGGCAATGGTAAAGCGGTCATCCATGGACAGATTTGCAATACCGTCTCCCGTAAATTCCATGGATTTATACAGAGCGCCGTCCACGCCGATCATGCCGATGATATGTAAAATCACATCCTTGCCGCTGACCCACTTTCCGGGCTTTCCGGTAAGCACAAATTTCAGCGCCGCAGGCACCTTGAACCAGGCCTTCCCTGTGGCCATTCCCGCCGCCATGTCCGTGCTTCCCACTCCGGTGGAAAAAGCGCCCAGTGCGCCGTAGGTGCAGGTATGGGAATCTGCGCCGATGATCACGTCGCCGGCTACGGTGAGACCCTTTTCCGGCAGAAGAGCATGCTCGATTCCCATCTCTCCCACCTCGAAATAGTTGGTGATCTGATTCCTGCGGGCAAATTCCCGCACACACTTGCAGTGCTCTGCCGATTTAATATCCTTGTTGGGTACAAAATGATCGGGAACCAGAGCGATCTTGTCTTTATCGAAAACCCCCTGGGTCCGGAATTTTTCCATTTCCTTTATGGCCACCGGACTGGTGATATCATTGCCCAGCACCAGGTCAAGGTTTGCCTCGATCAGCTGTCCTGCCTGAACCTGATCAAGTCCTGCCGCGGCGGCCAGAATTTTCTGAGTCATTGTCATTCCCATATTCTTTTACCATGCCTTCCCAAATATTCGTTTCAATCATGATAGCACAATTCAGAATATGTTTCAAACATTAGTTATTGATTTTTTATAACCAACCGTTCACATGTAACCGACAGGAGATTTACCTGACAGAGATTTACCCCAGCGGCAGACTGACCCGTCCGGTCATCAGAAACCATATGGCGCCCAGGCCGGCAACGATCATAAACGCTCCCAAAATGCCGGACATTCCTGCCACGGCCACATTTTTCCGGCTGACCTTTTTGACGGAAAACACCAAAACAATACCGATCCCTATCATCATAAGCGACATGGCAGGATACATATTTTTCTCCCTTCTACGTGATACGCCAGGTAGTTGTGACCTTAAACAGATCCCCGTCCACCTCCAGCTCCAGACTTCCTCCCTGAAGCTCCGTAAAGCTCTTTGCAATTGCCAGTCCCAGACCGCTTCCCTCTGTGTTCCTGGAGGAATCTCCCCGGACAAAGCGTTCCGTCAGCTCGGAGGATTCTATTGTAATTTCCTGGGCAGATATATTTTTCAATGTTATCACTACCGTATCATCGATCCGAAAGCCGTTGACATAGACCCTGGTTCCCGGCATGGCATACTTGGCAATATTGCCAAAAAGATTTTCGTAAACTCTGTAAGTCTTCTGGCTGTCCAGGGGCAGTACCACTCTTTCATCCGTCAGACTCATTCGGATATCCAGCTGGGCTTCCTTCAGCTTATCGGACATTTCAAACGCCACCTGCTTGATCAGATTCATAATATCAATATCCATGATGTTCAGCGTTATATTCTGGGAATTGGCCTTGCTCACCTCAAAAAGATCCTCGATCAGGGCCTTCAGCCTCATGGATTTCCGCTCCAGAGTGTCCAGATATTCTCTGCGCTGCTCCTCTGTGATATTCTCTGTCTTCAGAAGATTTACATAAGTAATAATAGCTGTCAGAGGCGTCTTCAGATCATGGGATACATTGGTAATAAGCTCTGCTTTCATACGCTGGCTTTTGACCTCCTCATCCACGGCCTTCCTGAAGCCGTTTTGAATCTTGATGACCTGGAGTTTAAAAGGTTCAAATATTCCCAGATCTTCATTGATAACCACATTCAGATTTCCTTCCGCCATCTCGTCCACTGCCTTTAAGAGAATCCTGTATTTTTTCTGAACGTCACTGATATACTTTCTCAGGATCAGATACAGCAGGACGGAATAGACGATTGTCAGGGGGGCTCCCCCGATCCACAGACTGCTGATCAGGAAAAGAACCACTGCGTTGACCAGAACGATTTTCAAAATTGCCCGATGGGCATTCCGGGTCAGGTCCATATGCTCGATCCGGCGCCAGGTACGGATAAGTCTGCTCTTTATAAAAGGGAAAAACCGATAGATCAGACTTTTCTCACGGACATATTTTCGAAGTCCCAGACCGGGGATTGCTCTGGCGCAGACTCCCAGCCACCACCAGCCGAAAAAGTACAGGGAAAGAAGCAACAGGTTTCCGGCTCCCGTAAGAAACAGAGCCGCATCCGCATCTGTTCCCATATACTCTATCATGGCGTTTGTCGCAGTTCCTCCGGCCACCAGGGCAATAAATTCTATGATCATACTGCCCATGGAAAATAAAATACAGCCTGCAAAAAACAGTATTTCAAAGGGCAGTGCACATATCTTTTCGCTTTGGTACGGCCGTGTGTCCTTTAACACCGGAAGAAAGCATCCCAGCAAAAAAACTGCTGTCAGACAAAGCACAAGGATACCGCCCGCGCCGGCATAGATATAGGGATTGGCAAGATGATTGTAATGCTCCACGTATCGATACGCGTAATACTCATCCTCTACGTGTATAGTCGCAAGATAAAAACCGCCCGCCTGCGAATTTTCCATGGCGTCTCTGGAGATAGCATAGGTTACGGTAAAGCCTGCGGGCTTTTTGAGGTTTCCGTACCTGGAAAAAAGTGTCATATTATTTTCCAGCATACGGTAAAAACTGTTTTTCCGGATGATCTCGTTGGCAAATTTCCGGATCTGGTTTTCGTCGATTCCGCAGATTCGGTCTCCGATGGAAACGTTTCCGTTTTCGTCAAAGCAAAAACTCAAAAGGAAGGATTTATCCAGCTCCAAGTTATCCAGCTCCGATTCCGCCATGTTGGTCACATATTTTCCAGTGTCATGATCCTTTATAATATAATCGAAGTTGCTGTTAAGTCCGCTGAAGGAATACTCCAGTATCTGGAAACTTTTCTCAATTTCCAGGACCTCGGTCCGGATCTGATAAAACTCATCCTCCGTGAGCTCCCTCAGGGCATTTATTTCCTCCTGGGACAAGGAATAGTCCAGCGCCTGCTCCAATTCTGCAGAATATTCCTCTGCATGTAGCATGCGCCATAAAGACTCATTTTCTATAAGACTCCGGGAAGTCATCCATTTGTAAGGCTCATCTGCCTGAAGAAATATTCCGGCATAGTCCGCCTGCTGTTGATTCACATGGTTATACAGGTCGCGGTAAAGAAGAAAAGTATTCTGGTACAGCCAATCAATATTTTCGTAGGTTTCTATCGGATCCCGGGCGCTCTTTTTTGCATTGACCCGGAAAACACCGTAGAAGGAGGTCAGCACCGCCGAGGCGGCAAAGCACACGATGATCCCCCAGAACATCCAGGGCTTGCGCATGGCAGAAAACCGCCTTTTTTCCTTATGTTCCACCGAAACTGCCGGCTCCGTCCCGGATGCTTTTTCATTTCTTCTCCTGAATATTCCCATAACGCCTGATTTACACCTTCCTATTGCCGATCGATCTTATATCCCACTCCCCATACTACCTTCAGGTATTTTGGATTTTTGGGATCGATCTCGATTTTTTCTCTGATATTTCTTACATGTACCATAATGGTGTCCGTATTCACGGCCTTTTCGTTCCAGATCCGCTCGTAGATTTCATCTGCGGAAAACACTCTTCCGGGATTTTTGATCAGCAGCTGAACTATCTTAAACTCCATGGGAGTCAGCTTTACAGGCTCCCCGTCCACGGAAACCTCCACTGTGTCCTCATTCAGCTCCAAACCGCCTATGGTGTAAATGTGATCCTTTCCGCCTTCCTCGTTCAGGGCCGACAGATATTTGGAATATCTGCGCAGATGGGAATTAACCCTTGCCAGAAGCTCCAGCGGCGTAAAGGGCTTTGTCACATAATCGTCCGCCCCCATATTCAGCCCCATGATTTTATCCACTTCCTCAGATTTTGCCGAAAGCATGATCACCGGGAAATCCAGATTCTGAGACCGAAGCTTCATCAGCATCGTGACTCCGTCCATAACCGGCATCATGATATCCACGATGGCAAGATGGATCTCCTCCTGCTCCGCGATCTTCAGCCCCTCCGCTCCGTTGGCAGCCTGAAATACCTCATAGCCCTGACTTTTCAGGTATATTTCAATGCCACCCCGGATATCCTTGTCATCTTCCACCACTAAAATACGATACTTGCCTTCCATAGATCCTTTGTCCCTTTCCCTAAGCTGTCATTCTTTTTTATGTCTAACCGTAAAGTGACGGCAATTCCTATTGCCCAAGCCGGGCCCTTGTAGACACGGCCTCCTGATGGACCGCTTTACCTGCAATAACCTTATTATAATAATGTACCGCCCTGAAGGCAACCGCTTCTTCCCTGTATTGCTGTGCCGTTTTCAAGGCATTTTCCTCCATTCCTGACCTGCCCATGCGCCGGTCAATAAAATCAGCCGTACTTTCCGCAAATTCCTCAGGATCCTCTCTGGTCAGGATTCCGCATTTCGGAGTGACCAGATCGGAAACGCCGGAAGCATTGACCGCAATCACCGGAGACGCTCCTGCAAGAGCCTCTAAAATCACGATTCCCTGGGTCTCGGTTTTTGAGGCAAAAAGGAAGGCGTCGGCGGCGGCAAAATAAGGAGGAATCTCTTCGTTGGGAACGATTCCCGTGAAAATCACATTTTCCTCCAGACCTGCTTTTCGGCAGTCGGCTTCGTATGCTTTTTTGTCGGGCCCGTCTCCCACAAAGGCCATACGGAAATCCTTTCCATGGGAATACTTCAGCAGCCGAAGGCTTTCTATGAGAAACTCCACATTTTTTTCATGAGACATGCGGGACACAGTCAGAAACAGCGGGCATTCCTTCGCCCCAAGGCTTTCTCTGACCTGGCGTTTTTCCTGGTCCGTCACCTGAAAATTTGCCTTTTCGATGCCGGTGGGAAGGACTCCCAGCTTTTCCGGGGCTAATCCGCAGACCTGTTTCAGATATTCCTGAATCCCCGCCGTGGGCGCAAACACAAAATCACAATATTTCAAAAAGGTATGCAGATACGCCGGCATCAGCTTATCCTTGATCAGATGCAGGATTCCCGCACAGGCGCCCACACCGATTCCCTTTTCCCGGGAAGCCAGATTTTCCATAAGCTTAACGGCGCCCACATAGCTCAGATATTGTTCATATCTGGTATGGTAGGTGAATACCAGCGGAATGCGATACTTTCTGGACAGATACACTGCCGTGCGTCCGATCAGCATGGGATGGTGAACATGGATTATGTCATACTCCTGCTTCCGAAATTCTTTTTCAATGCGCCTGTCAAAAGGATTCGGCAGGACGATGCCTCCAATAAAATGCTTCATGCAGGTGGCATACCGAAATACATTTTCCTCCTGCTGCTGTTCCTGATAAGTAGGGGCAAAAATCGTTACCTGATGCCCCATGTCCTCCAGCCCTCTGGCAAGCCGCTCTATGGAAATGGGAACGCCTCCCATTATCGGTTTGTAATTGTTTGTCATCAATGCGATTTTCATGTCTGTCTCCCGATAAAAATTCGATCCTCAAATCCGTTTTCCTGCATCGCTGCTGATTTCGGAGTCAGGCTGCGCCCAGCAGCTTAAAAACCTGGTCTCCCATGACATACCCGGCGCCTACGAAAACGAAATTCCAAACAAAAATCCCCAGGGTGGAGCTGATCAGATACTGCCGCATGGGCATTTTCAGAACACCGGCGGGAATCGACACGATGGTTCGGATCATAGGCATCAGCTTTGCCACAAAAACGCCCACGGCTCCCTTCTGCCGCACCCATTCTATATTTTTCTCCAGCCCCTCCTTCTGCTTGGGAAAGCGTTTTGTGTAAGCCTTCAAAAAAATCTCTCCTCCCTTGTAACCCAGTGCATACAAAAGAAGGCTTCCAAGCAGACCCGCGCTGACCGTGATCACCATGACCCAGAAAAAATGAATATTTCCCCTGGCAGCCATCACTCCCGACAGAGGCATAATGATTCCGGCGGGAAAACCAGGTAAATTTAGATATTCTAAAAAAACAATGATAAAAATGGCAATTCCTCCATATTTCGTAAAATATAAGGTAAGCGTGGTTAAGTCCATAATAATTCCTCCTTTGGTACTGTGCTGAGGCTAGTATATGCAATAAAAATAAATTGAAGCTACAGGGAATTCATAAGAAATTCTAAAGATATTTTAAGGAAAAGGGACATCCCCGCCGGGATGTCCCTTGATTGACGCACCTGCCAGCGCAGGGCCCCAAAATTTGTCTGATCCTTTAGTTGTTGATCAGTTTATCCTCCTCGTTGTTCCAGCTGTAGAGCTTTCTGATCTCTGCGCCCACCTTCTCCGCGGGATGCTCGCCGGCCAACTTTCTCATGGCATTAAAGTGAACCTGTCTGCCTGCAGGAGACATATCCAGCAGGAAATCCTTTGCAAAGGTGCCGTCCTGGATATCGCTGAGAATTTTTTTCATGGCTTTTTTCGTATCCTCGGTGATGATCTTGGGACCGGTAATATAATCGCCGTACTCCGCAGTATTGGAAATGGAATATCTCATGCCTGCGAAGCCGCTCTGATAGATCAGGTCCACAATCAGCTTCATCTCATGGATACACTCGAAGTATGCGTTTCTCTCGTCATAACCTGCTTCCACCAGAGTCTCAAAGCCAGCCTGCATCAGCGCACATACGCCGCCGCATAAAACAGCCTGCTCGCCGAACAGATCCGTCTCCGTCTCCGTGCGGAAGGTGGTCTCCAGCACGCCCGCTCTGGCGCCGCCGATGCCCAGCGCATAAGCCAGCGCCATATCCTGCGCCTTGCCGGTGGCATCCTGATGTACGGCAATCAGGCAGGGAACGCCTTTTCCCTCCTGATACTCGCTTCTGACGGTATGTCCGGGTCCCTTAGGGGCGATCATGGTCACATCCACATCCGCAGGGGGAACGATGCACCCGAAATGAATGTTGAAGCCATGAGCAAACATAAGCATATTGCCTGTCTCCAGATTGGGCTCGATATCCTTTTTGTACAGATCCGCCTGTTTCTCGTCATTGATCAGAATCATGATGATGTCGGCCTTTTTGGCGGCCTCCGCCGCGGTATAAACCTCAAAGCCCTGCTTCACCGCCTTGTCCCAGGATCTGGAGCCCTCATACAGACCGATGATCACATGACAGCCCGACTCCTTCAGATTCAGCGCATGGGCATGTCCCTGGCTGCCGTAGCCGATGATCGCGATGGTCTTTCCCTCCAGCATGGACAGGTTACAGTCTTCCTGATAAAATATTTTTGCCATTTTTTCTCTCCTTTACACAATTTATAACTGACAGGTTTCACCTGGAGCTAACGCTTTAAAAGCTTTTGCAATGCAGGACCAAAGGCCCCGCCTCTCACTACTCAATATAGGTGATATTTTCGATTCCTCTTCCCAGGCCGGCGATGCCTGTCCTGGCCAGCTCCAGAATCTCATAACCGTCCAGAAGCCCGATAAAGGCGTCGATCTTCTGCTGGTTTCCGGTGAGCTCGATAATAAGGCTCTCAGGAGCCACATCGATAATCTTTGCCCGGAAAATATCCGAGACGGCAATAATGCTCTGCCGCTGCCCGGCATCGGCCCGGACCTTGATCAGTATAAGCTCGCGGTAAACACTTTCCTCGGGCTTAAGCTCCTTGATATCCCGGACATCCACCAGCTTGGCCACCTGCTTTTCAATCTGCTCCAAAATCTCGTCGTCCCCGGAGGCCACAATGGTAATCCGGGTAAAACGGGGATCCGCCGTGACGCCTGCGGTAATGCTTTCGATATTATATCCTCTTCTGGAAAACAGGCCGGAAATACGGCTCAGCACACCCGATGTATTGTCCACCAACAACTGAAAAACCTTCTTCTGCATAAAAATGCACCTCTACATAGCTTTATTGAAAATCCTTTCGTTATCATATCAAGTTCCAAAAGGAATGTCAACCTAAAACACTTTAGTATTTTAAAACCTTACATTGCTAAAGCCCCGCCATTTCTCATCGGTTCTCTTCATTTTCACAGCATTTTGATAAAGCCAGCGTTCCTGTTCTGGCCACCTCCACAATGCTGATGGACTGGAGCATGCTGATCATCAGCTTAATCCTGTCCGGCGCATCGCAGATCTGGATCATCATAAAATGCTTTGACATATCAACAATCTCTGCCTTCATGATCTCGCACAGCTCCATAATCTCCCGGCGGTTGTTTTTATTATACCTGATCTTGATCAGCATCAGCTCCCGGGTGATGCACTGTCTCTCCGAGAAGGTCTTCACCTTGATTACATCCAGCTTTTTGTTCAGCTGCTTTTCGATCTGTTCGATGGTCCGCTCATCTCCGCTGCTGACAATGGTCATGCAGGATACCTTGCTGTCATCCGTCTCGCCCACCGCCAGACTGTCAATATTAAAGCACCTTCTGGAGAAAAGCCCGGCCACCTTGCACAGTACGCCGGAGCGGTTTTCCACCAGCACCGAATAGATTCTTGTTTTTATTTTGTTCATTTCCATACCCCCTGATCCGCTTTGGCAGCTTATACCAGATCCATAGGATCGATCACACATTCCAGCAGCACCGACACGTCATCCTTTAAAAAGGCGTCGATTGTCTCCTGGCAGTTCTTCATGTCTGTCAGACGCAGAAACGCCATGCCATAGGCGGCGGAAAGCTTTTCCAGGTCAGGACTTCCCGACAGATCCACCACGGAATAATTGTCCCGGTAGGTGAAATGCTGGTATTGGCGCACCATGCCCAGATAATTGTTTTTCAGCACTACAATTTTCACGGGAATATTATGCTGGCGCATGGTGGCAAGCTCCATCATTGACATCTGGAAGGAGCCGTCTCCGCACACTGCCACCACTTGCCTGTCCGGCGCGGCAAGCTTCACTCCCATGGCCGCAGGAATGGAGTAGCCCATGGTTCCCATGCCTCCCGAGGTCAAAAATTTTCCCTTCTTGATTTTTGCGTAGCCGCAGGACCAGATTTGATTCTGTCCCACATCCGCCACATAGACGGCATCCTCCTCCATGCTTTCGCACAGAGCGGTGATGAATTCTGCCGGATCCACGAAACCCGGATCGGGGTGCCTCTCCTTTTCCATTGAAGCCCTGTAGCCCTCCAGGGTTTCCACCCACTCCCGGCAGCTGCCCTCCAGCTCTTCTTTATTCAGATCTTCAAAAATATGTCCTGCATCGCCCACCAGCGGTATGGTAGGACCGGCATTTTTACCGATCTCCGCAGGGTCCACATCAATATGCACCAATACCTTGTTGCGGGTGATCAGCTCCGGCTGGTTCACCGCCCGGTCCGCCACTCTGGCTCCCACCATAATCAAAAGCTCCGACTCGTTCATGGCCCGATTGGCATAAGCCTTTCCGTTATTTCCCACCATTCCGAAATACAGCGGGTGGTCCGTGGGCATGACTCCGATTCCCATCATGGTGGAAACCACGGGAATTTTGTGCTTTTCCGCAAAGGCCCGCAGCGCTGTTTCCGCTTCACCAAGCAGCACGCCGCCGCCTGCGCAGATCAGAGGCTTTTTTGCCCGTTCAAGCTCACGAATGACCTTTTTGATCTGCACCATGTTGCCCTTTACGGTGGGCTTGTAGGTCCGCAGAGATACCTCCTCCGGATACCGGAACTTTGACAGGGACGCGTTCTGGACATCGATGGGCACATCGATGAGCACAGGCCCTTTTCTTCCTGTGTTTGCAATGTGGAAGGCCTCCTTGAAGATCCGGGGGATATCATTCACATCCCGGACCAGATAGCTGTATTTCACAAAGGATTCCACGGCTCCGGTGATATCCGCCTCCTGGAACACATCGCTTCCCAGCAGTTCACTGTTCACCTGGCCGGTGATGCAGATCAGGGGAATGCTGTCCGCAAAGGCCGTGGCGATTCCCGTGATCACATTGGTGGCTCCGGGGCCGGAGGTAACCGCGCATACACCGGGCTTTCCCGTGATTCTGGAAACTCCGCTGGCCGCATGAGCGGCGTTCTGTTCCGTGCGGACCAGGATCGAACGGATATCCGACTCCAATATACTGTTATAAAAGGGACAGATGGCCACTCCGGGGTATCCGAACACCGCAGTGACTCCTTCTGCCTCCAGGCATTTTACCATAGCGTCTGCACCTATCATTTTTATCCTTATCCGCGCGCTGCGACGCGCATTTGACTCAATGGCTGAACACGCATTTTTATTCAACCTCTATTTTATCCAAATCCGAATTTTAGTCCTGAATGAGGCTTTTGGCCAGCTTAACTGCCCCCGCCGCGTCTGCCGAATATCCGTCGGCTCCGATTTCCCGGGCATAATCCTGGGTGACCACTGCGCCGCCCACCATGATTTTTACCTCCATACCCTCCGCCCTGGCGCAGGCGATGACCTCCTTCATCCGCTGCATGGTGGTTGTCATCAGAGCCGACAGGGCAATGATGCGGGCATTGTTTTCTTTGGCCGCACGGATAATCTCCTCCTTGGGCACGTCCTTTCCCAGATCAATGACACGGAATCCATAATTTTTCAGCATCAGCGCCACCAGGTTTTTCCCGATGTCATGGATATCTCCCTCCACGGTGGCAATGACCACCACGGGCTTATCTCCCTCCCCGGTCTCCTGCAGCAGCAGCGGTTCCAGCACCTCTATGGCATTCTTCATGGCTTCGGCGCTGGCAATCAGCTGGGGCAGGAAATATTTTCCCTTATCAAAAAGCTCACCCACCTGGTTGATGGCAGGCAGAAGCGCCTGGTTCAAAAGCTGGCCGGGATCCGCCTCCCCGGCCAGGGCCTCCCTGGTCAGCGCGGCAATTCCGTTCCGATTTCCCTTCAATACAGCCTGCCGCAGGCGGGCTGTGTATCCTGTATCATCTGATTCCTGAGCCATTCCTTTATCCGGGCCGGAGGAGGAATCCTGACGCCCGGTTCCCCCGGAAGGCCTCATCTCCTCCTGGGAAATCCTCTCCGCTTCGGAAGGTCTGCCTTCTGTTTTCATGGCCTGGATTTTCCGGACCGTCTCCTGCTCCCGTTTTTGTGCAAGGGTGCCTGTGTATTCGATGTACCGGATATCTGCTTCTTCTCTGGCAAGAAGCAGATCCGAGGCCAGACAGCAGCCGCACAAAAGCTCCTGAGAGGGATTGGCAATGGCCATGGTAAGTCCCTCCCGGATGGCCATGGTCAAAAAAGCAGCATTGACAAAGCCTCTCTCCGGCATGCCAAAGGAGATATTGGACAGGCCGCATATGGTGGCAAGCCCCTGCTCCCTGCAGTAACGGATGGTCTCCAGAGTCTCCAGAGCGGCTTTTTTATTGGCGCCCACAGTGGCCACGAGACCGTCCACCACCACATCCTCCTTTTCCATGCCCAGCGCATACGCCCGTTCCAGCACTGTATTTATAATCTTCTTTCTATCTTCAATATTCTCCGGCAGCCCCTGGTCCGAAAGGGGCAGCAGGATAAACATGGCGCCGTACTTTTTCACCAGCGGAAGCAGCTTCTCTATTTTATCCGTTTCCAGAGAAACGGAATTGACCAGCGCTCTGCCCGGATAATAACGAAGCGCCGCCTCCAGTACATCCACATGACTGGAGTCCAGGGACAGAGGAAGACTTGTGACTCCAGTCACCTCTTCTATGGCCCGAAGCATCATGGCCTTTTCATCGATACCGCCCATTCCCATATTGATATCAAGTATCCGTGCGCCGTTCTCCTCCTGCTCCTGGGCAAACTGCAGCACACCGTCCATACAGCCCTCCCGCAGCTGGGCCTGAAGCTTCTTTTTCCCGGTGGGATTGATCCGTTCTCCCACAATTATAAAAGGATCCTCCATACCGAAAGCCACCGTCCGGCGTTCCGAGGCCAGATATCGGATACCCGGATTTTTCCTGGCCGTTTCACCGGCTATGTTCCTGCCGAAGACATGACGGAGCTTTTCAATAAATTCCGGGGTAGTTCCGCAGCAGCCTCCCAGTATGGAAGCGCCTGCCCGGGTCAGCAGCTGCATTTCCTCTGCAAAGGTATCCGAATCCATATTATAGCAGGTGATGCCGTTTTCATCCAGAAAGGGAAGACCTGCGTTGGGCTTCGCGATAATGGGAATCCGTGTGCACTGTGCCATGGCTTCAATTACAGGCCTCATTTGGGCAGGCCCCGCGGAACAGTTCACGCCTACGGCACAGGCGCCCAGGCTCTCCAGCACCACTGCCGCCGTGGCGGCATCTGTTCCGTAAAGGGTACGCCCCCCTGCCTCAAAGGTCATGGTCACCATCACCGGAAGGCTGCAGACCTCCTTTGCAGCAATCAGAGCCGCCCGGGCTTCAGCCAGACTCATCATGGTCTCCACAACCAGCAGATCCACCCCTGCCTGACAGAGCGCCGCAATCTGTTCCTTATAGATATCAATCAGCTCCTCCGGATCCAGCTTTCCCACCGGCCTCAGTGTTTCCCCCGTCATGGTCAGATCACCGGCCACATACACCTTCCGGTCCGCCGTCTGATCCGCCGCTTCCCGGGAAATGCTCACCAGGTCCCGGACCAGAGAATGCAGTTTACTTTCCAGTCCGTATTCCGCCAGCTTGATCCGGTTGGCTGTAAAAGTGGGGGCATAGAGAATGTCGCTCCCCGCAGCCGCATATTCCTTCTGCAGCTTCAGCATAATATCCCTGTGCTCCAGAATCCACTGCTCCGGGCACACGCCGGAGGGCATGCCTGCCCTCACCAGATTTGACCCGGTGGCGCCGTCCAGATATATACGGGATTTCGCCAGACAGGTAAATTCATCATATGTCATATTTTTGTCTCCCAGCTTAAAGAAGCCGCTGCCTCTTTTTCCTTAATATTCATCAATGCCGGCTGACTTGAATGAAGCGCCGGCAGAATTAGTATATCACACAGATAATTTTATCGTAAAGGGGAGGATTTAACCCTTTTAGACTTTTTTATGGTCATACTATTGCGAAAAAGGATAAAATATGTTAAATTTTAGATTACATTCGCAAATTGGAGGATAAAGAGTTGAAAAACAAAAGTTTTCGACTATGGATTTTGAGTCCGTTTCAGCGGACATGGGGGTATCAATTTGAAAATTAGAATCCGTATGCTTTTGGTGCCGATTCTGACTATCGCAATGCTGACGGCATGCGGGCAGGATCCCGAGTTGATCCAATTCCGCAAAAGCATCGATGAATTTTGTACAAAAGTTTCCGAGATCGACACTGCCATAAACAGTATCGATGCCCAGGCTTCGGACGCCACCGCCCAGCTTCTCTCCTGTCTGGACGAACTGGATATGGTATTTAAGTCCTTTGCAGGACTTGATTTCCCGGAGGAATTTGATTATCTGGAAGCACTGGCCGCCGAATCCAGCGAATATATGACGGAAGCCGTTTCCAGCTACCACATTGCATACAGTAATAATTCCTATAATGAATATACGGCTGCCTATGCAAAAGAGAATTATTCCAGAGCTTATAAAAGGGTCCAAATCATCATCGCTTTTCTTCATGGGGACGTACCGGATGACGCCGATCTGACCGTGGAATACTCAGATCATGACGATGCCCCAGACGAGTCTTAACAGGTTCTTTACAACAAAATTACCTGCCACGATCACAATCCCTGCATATAAATACCATCTGTGAAATTTCCAGCCTCTGATCCGCCGCAGACCCAGACGGTTCAGGGACTGGGTAATCATAAAGCCTCCAAAAAGAACTGCAGTATAGGGTATCAGCGGATGATACCAAAGGGATAACAGAAGCTTTCCGTGAAGCAGACACACAAACGCCCTGGTTCCCCCGCAGCCCGGACAATATATTCCAAGCAGCGAGGACACGACACAGGGAAGCTGCGGCAGCTGTTCCCGGATCAGACAGTAACCTGTCCAGAGTACAGCCCCCGCAGCCAGAAAAATCAACCCTATATGAAAAAGTTCCGTTTCAAGATCAGCTTTTTTCTTCATCAGTTCCTGACCGGCACATAGCCCCTTTTACATATTATAAAGTTCCCAGTAAATCTGTCTGTAAAGATCCTGATAGTCTCCGGAGGTGCCCACATAATAGAATGCCCATATATAGAAGACACTTGAGATGGCGCCCAGGATCAAACCTACGATGGAACAGACCAGTCCTGCCACACCCACACCGCTTTTACTCTGATTGTTGCCTATTATGGAACAGATCAGCCCGGCGACTCCCAGGATAATGCTGGGGATACCGTAGCAGCAGCAGGCGCAGATGGATAAAATTCCGCATACAAGCCCGGCGATCTGGAGGCCGTTGGTTCCCTCCGCTCCACGATCCGGCACTGACGGCTGATAGGGAATATTTGCCGTGTTGTCCTGATAATTGCTGCTGTACTGAGATGTCTGTGTTCCCTGGTCATACTGATTTTGATTCTGATAGTTTCCTTCCATTCTTACTCTCCCCTTTCACAATTAAAATATGTACCCTGATCAAGCTTTATATTAACATAGTAGGCTTTATTTCACAAGCAATGTTTTTATAAAGGAGTACACGGCATTTACCTCTATGCATAGAGTACCACAAATGTACAGATTTTGCACCTGCTTTTTACTCATGAAAAGGAACTTCATTTTTTTTCCATGAGCCCGGGAACTGTTAAAATGCAGGTAGTTCCCTCCCCTTCCTTACTGACCATATCCAGTCCGTATTCATCACCGAAAAAATAGCGCATTCTCTGATTGACGTTATAGAGCCCAAAACCGCCCGAACCGGTTTCCGTATTGTCTGCTCCCTTGACTCTTCTGTTCAGTACAGAGACTGTTTCCTCATCCATACCGACTCCGTCATCCACAATGTAAATAAATACGTTTTCTTCTACTGCCTCGGCGCTTACCGATATGGCCCCATCTCTTCCCTCCTCCGCCAGGATGCCATGCAAAATGGCATTTTCCACCACCGGCTGAAGGGACAGAACGATCATGGGAGTCTCCATTAATTCTTTTGGTACATCAATATAAAGGTGTATTTTATCCTCAAAGCGAAACTTTTGGATATTAAAATAAGATAATATATGCCGGATCTCCTGACGCAGCGTGGAGATTTGTCCGCCGGAATTCAGTCCCATACGGAAATAATCAGACATGTTCTTTACGATATAGCTGATTTTCGGCGCATTCATTTCTATGGCCAGCCAATTAATGCTGTCCAGTGTATTATATAGAAAATGGGGATTGATCTGCCCCTGCAAAAGGCTCAGCTCAGCGATTCTCTGCTTTTTCTCTGCCTCCCGCACCTCCTCCATGGCCCGGTTCATTCGTTTCTGCATTTGGTGAAAGGAGCTTTCCAGTATTTCAATTTCATCCCATCCCTTCTTTTTCATCACCTGTTGATTTTCTGCGGGATAGATCTGATTCATTTCCCAGGACAATCTGCGCAGGTGACCGGTCAAGTGTACCGATGCAATGTAGGACGCCAGAAACACCAGCAGAAGAATAGGAATCAGAATAAAAAACATCCCCTGTACCGAATTCTCGGCATCCTTTTCAATGGCCGATGCCGGGAATGCTGAAGCAACAAAAAAAGGACTTCTGGGAACAAAGCCATACAGCACAAAATATTTTTCCGTTTTATGAGTCAGGAAAAAATCTCCATGTCCGGCACGCTTTCCGTCAAGCTTGTCCATAATATCCTTTTCCCATGCATGGTCCTCGGTATTCCATATGCCGTTTTCCTGAAGGGGTAAATCCATTCTTCCGATAAATGCGTTTTCTTCCCCGTAAAACCGCAGTCCCGCCAGCCATTCCTGATAGACCCGTTCCCGGATGCCAAACAAAAGAAGAACATTCTCATGATCCTCCGTCTGCACCCGGATTCCATAAACGAGATTACCAGAAATGCCGTTCTGCCCCCAAAGCCAGAAGCTGTCCTGTGCCGCCATATCAAAAAGACCCATATCGTCATAAAAGAATCGTGTTCGATTGTTCATCATTCTGTGACGCTTCTCAAATATAATAGAGATATCGTACAGATCATCTACATTTTCAAGCTCAGTGCACAGCTTATCCAGCTTCAGATAATCCTCATAAATCATATTGGACGTTTTTTCGTCAAAGCCGCTGCAGGCTTTTCTGAATATTTCGTTCATGGACAGGCTGGCGCTCTGGGTCTCGATTCTCTTAAAAACCCCTTCCATATCGTCAACCACCTGCTGAAGGTTTCGCCTGGAGATCTCAAACAGCTGCCTTTTGGTGCTGGAAAAGGTATTGTAATAAATATACATTCCAAACATCCCGATGGCCGCTGCCGTAATCAGCAGATTCAGGGTATAAATCTGAAAAATAAACCTGCTTCCCCGCAGGAAGCTACAGATTTTCCTGATCCCTGCCATACAGGCGGGCCTGATATTCCTTTGGAGATATCCCCATATATTTTTTAAATACCTTGCTATAATAATTTTCATTGCTGTATCCTGCGCTGACGGCAATTTCAGCCAGCCGGCAGCTTCCCTCCTCCATCAGATATCTGCTTTTTTCGATCCGGTACATATTCAGATAATCATTGATGGTTTTTCCGGTAACCTTTTTATATACCATACACAGATAAGCGTCCGTATAACACAGCTTTTCCGCGATATCGCTGATCTTCAGCTGAGGATCGGCATAATTGCAGGCGATATACTGCTGAATGCATTCCACAATGTGCCGGTCCTTCTCCGTAATATTGGTTTTTCCCGGCAGAACCGGAACCTGGCAGGTAAGCCGCACTTCCTGAT
The DNA here is from genome assembly GCA_947177445.1 of uncultured Lachnospiraceae bacterium. GTDB lineage: Bacteria > Bacillota > Clostridia > Lachnospirales > Lachnospiraceae > Acetatifactor. Next base: position 26,086 of record CAMWUL010000015.1, read on the forward strand.
ATTCCTCCGGATTGTCTGCCAGCTGTAAAAGTCCCGGCTTCAGCCTGAGCACTTTTACCACAGCTTTTTCGAAGCATTCTTCATAAATTCTGTCTCCCAGACGTACCGCCGCCTGATACAGTGTATTTTCCGCCGCTTCCTTATTTACGCCGCAGACATTTAAAATTCTTCCCCTGTGGTGCACAAAGCTGTACACAAACGGGAAACCCCCAAGTACATCTCTGATCAGCCTTCCCAGAGGCGACATATCAAGAGATGCATATTCGGGGTTTCCCAATGTCCAATATTGTTCCATATTTAAATTTTCTATAGATATGATTCCATACAAAAGCCCTTCCTCCGGAAGCTGAAGCTCCCTGCGAATCCTGTGAAACTCTTTATGCGAAAAAACATGTCTCTCCAGAAGAAGGTCTCGAAAGAATCGTCCCTTCAGCAGCTCTGTATTTTTCCTTGCAAAGCTGTTTGAATTTTCGATGGCCTTGACCAGCGCCATTTTCAACTCATCCGGAGAGACCGGCTTTAAAATATAATCCACCGCATCCACGGAAAAGGCTTTTTTCAGAAAGCTCAGATCAAAATAGGCTGTCAGAAAAATAATCGCCGTATGTCTGTCAATCTCATATATTTTTTCGGCCAGCTCAATGCCGCTGCCGCCCGGCATACGGATGTCCGTAACCACTATTTCAGGACGCTCCCTTTTGAAAATATCAACAGCCTGTTTTCCATTTTCAGCCAACAATATTTTTTGAAAGGCAAAGCCAAACCCCCGGATACATTCTGTCAGGGAAATTCTGGTGTTTTTTTCATCTTCTACAATTAATATTGTCAAGGGAGCCTCCATCTTATTTCTGAGCGCCCGCAAAAAATCACTGTCTCCAAACATTCTGCTGAAATTTTTCAGCCCCACAAACTGACTGCCGAAGATTCCGTCAAAAATATTGAAATCCTCAAAGGCAATCAGAATGCCGTTCATGGGAATGTACTTGAAAATAAAAAGGATGATCAGTGCCGGAAGCATCATCAGATACAGCTCCAGATATCCTTCTCTCTTCAATCGTCCCCATGTGGTTTTCTTTTGTTTTTTCTCCACCGGCTGACATCTCCTTTCCGTTTGATGATTTCATTTTAAAGAAGTTGTCACTTATACACCATGTTCTAAATTCAGATAACTGGTAAAATATTAATTTTCACCAAACCCTTTCCTGTATCCTCTGAATTTCACCGGCTTTTTTACTCATCCTCACAGCCTTTTCCCAGGCGCTTATATCATTTTCGTGCTGTTCTCCCGTCAGCACTTCCAGCTCCCTTTGGGCGGAGAGACGCAGCGCAGTCCTTCCATTTTTCATTAAGTCCGTCAGTCCCAGATATCCCTGCAAATCTCCCAGCCGGGCCAGCGCCCGGTTCAGGATCAATACCAGAATTCCCAGGCGGTCAGTCATCAGGACTTCCCGCCCTGCCGGTTTTAAAAGCTCTTCAAACCGCAGTAGCTCCTTCAGCATAGGCGCAAATTCCGGAAAGCCGGTGCGCTCCGCCACATAGGCAAAGGCTTCTATATAGTGCCAGGTTCCCTTTCGGATATCCAGATAATCCCTCGTCTGCCGCTTCAGCCGGTCCAGAACCTGACGGAAGGGCTCCAGAATGCATTTTTCCTGGCTCCAGGCCAGGATATTCAGTAAATATACTGTCTCCGGCATCACACCATGGTCCGGGAGCAGCTGTACACAGCTGACAGACCCCCTTCTCTCCGGCAGACACGGATCAGACGCCGCTTTCAGTTCACTGCCAATGCTCCGGCACAGCTCCTGGGTCCACTGATCCGATCCGTGCCACAGCCCGCACAGGATCAGCAGCTTTCTGGTCTGTTCGTTTTCTTCAAAAGAAAGCCTTTCGCGAATCGCGGGCATACAGCTTTCCGCCTCTGCGCACATGACCTGGATCAGTTCATTCCGCTCTTCCTCTTCATAGGTAAAGGGCACATCCACCCAATGGGTCCGGGTGGTTTCTCCGATACGGTATACCATATCCCGGGGACTTTCTTCCCTGGGAGGCATAAACAGAAAATCTCCTGTGACCTCTCCGATCACGGCCCTTCTTTCCTCTGCGTCCAGATCCTCCGGAAATATTCCTTTCTTCAGGCTCTCCGCCGCCAGAATACCCATCACCGCCCCCTGATGCATCAGATCCGGCTGCATCCGAATGCTGGGAAAGACATTGTGGGTAACTGATATGGCTTTCCCCAGCACATACAGTCCCCGGATTTCTTCGCCGGAGGGACACACAGGCATAAGGGCGGAAAGCGGAATCTGGATATGGGTCTGCTGAGGCAGCACTCCTCCATAAACAATATCCGCCGTAACCTTTCCCTTGGGATCATAATTGGAAAAACAGGTGTACAATCCGTCCTCATAGGTGCGGTAACACATCAGATCCCGCAGAGACACACAGGCTTTTCCCTTCATATGCCGGCTCTCCCGCATACTCACATAGGCTCCATGGTCGAACATGGACTGACCCAGCTTTCTTCCCTGTATGATAAAATCGGTATAGTCCACAGGATCAAAGGCTGCAGCCATACAGGAAAAATTATTTTTGTACCGCTCCGGCGACACATACTGAGCCAGAGAGGCCCAATAGGTGATCAGATCTCTTTCATTTCCGTATACGCTGTCGGCTCCGGCCAGCGCTGCCGCATCTCCGTCTCCGGTGGCGTCCAGAATGATCCTTCCCCGATATGTGATCGAGCCGGATTCCCCTGCGGCAATTACCTGCCGAATCCTTCCGTTTTCCTTTACAGCCCCATATACAAGCTGCCCCAGGCGCACCTGCACCCCGGCCTCTCTGCACAGCTTCAGATATACATATCCCCGCAGACCGGCATGGAAGTCATCCTGCTCACTCCATATGCCGGGTTTTCTCTCCAGGCCGCATTCCCGGTACAGCCTTTCGATCTCCTGATCCACCTCCTGCACCTCCCGAAAGCGCCTTCCGAACCAATAGGTGTTGACCCCTCCTATGGTGCCGGTTCCTCCCAGCTCATAATTGGGCTCCACCAGCACCGTCCTTGCGCCCCGGCGGGCCGCATGTATTGCGGCCATGACGCCGGCAGTTCCCCCTCCGGCCACCACAACATCATAGCTTTCCGTTTTAATATTATCCGGCATAGACTCTGCCGCTGCCTGTATGACGGAGGTATGCACGGCTTCCATATCTGTGTCCGCTTCATAGCCTCTCAGGGCAAATCTTCCCAGAAGCATTTCCGGATTTTTTTGTTTTTGCGCCATAAACTCCTGCAGAAGAGCCCTTTTGCATAAGAACAGATTTTCCTCTGCTCCAAGTTCCTTCCTGCCTGCATTTTCCACGCCCAAAAGTGACCAGTCTTCCTCCTGGTTTTTGCGCACATAGGCCTGATAGGAAATGTCCACAGCTTTTACCCGCAGGTCTGTTACCTGTCTGCACCGAATTCCAAATAATCCGCCCTTGGATGCCGCCCGGGCCAGCAGTTCCTCTCCCTCCTTCACACAGTCCAGGTACCACATAAAATAGAACAGGCGGATTCCCTTTCGAATGCACTGTTCCTCCAGATATCGCTTAAACCGGTCCGGATGCAGCAGACCGTTACTCAGGAAAAGCTCTCCTGGAAGCCTGTTCCTCCACTGCTGCCGCGTCCCCTCCAGCCGATATCGGTTTCCGGCACACACATCGGTACATAAAAAGGTATCCCGATTGATCATGGCAACCCGTTCTCCACGGTCTGCCAGCCGAAACGCCTCCGCCAGAGCTTTGCCTGTCCCTCCCACAATCACATGATCTGCCTGATAAATTATAGATATACTCATTTTGACCTCCTCTTCCAGCGTATCATTATGATAAGCTTTCCTTTCAAATCCATAAAGATAAAGCTCTTTGAAAACAGGTAATATTTTAAAAAGTAAAAAAACACGGATGCCCTGAAGCAATGGCGCCGCTTCAAAGCATCCGGTTTTTAAGTTCCGTTTTCTCCGCCCGCTCCGGTCAGGCGTTTATGATTGATAAGCCATCTGCCGGAGGCCACCCGCCAGATAAAGCACGCGGCCCGAAACAGCCAGTCCACGGACATGGCAGCCCAGACTCCCAAAAGTCCCATGTGAAGGCAACGTCCCAGCAGGTAGCTGAAGCCCACCCGCCAGATCCACATGGAGGCAATTGAGACGATCATGGTAAATCTGGCGTCATCCGCCGCCCGCAGGGCGTTGGGAAGGGCAAAGGCAGGAGGCCAGAAAAGAATTGCGGCAATACTGTGATAAACAATCACCTGATAAGCCATTTCCGATCCCTCCGGGGAAAGGTGATAGATTCCTACCAGCCATCCTGCGATGCAGATGATCCCCAGGTTCAGCAGGGCCATGGAAAAGACAGCCGCCTTCATCAGCTTCCTGATGTAGGATTTGGACAGCTCGTACTCCTCCGCTCCTACCGTCTGTCCCAAAACCGTCAGGAAAGCGATCCCCACTGCGTTTCCCGGAATATAGGCGAAGCCCGCTGTTATTCCCACCACCGCATTGGCGGCGATGGCCGCTGTTCCGAAGCTGACCACCAGACTCTGCACCAGGATCTTTCCCACCTGGAAAATCGCATTGTCCAGCCCTGTGGGAATTCCCACGCTCATAATGCCTTTAATCACACCCCAGTCATACTTCCACGGAAAGGGTCTGGTCAGGTGAAGGGGCTTTTTCTGATCCCTCACCACCAAAAGCATCACCAGGGCTCCGATGATGCGGGCGATCAGAGTTGCTGCGGCCACACCCGCCGCATCCCAGTTCAGCACCAGCAGGAAAAAAGCGTTTCCCGAAATATTGATCAGATTCAGCATCAGGGACACAAGCATGGTGATTCTTGTGTTGCCCATGGCCCTGCACAGTGCGGAGCAGCCGTTTTGCGCCGCCAGAAAGGGAAAGGAAAGCGCCGTTATGTAGAAATAGATCACCGCATTTTCCATCACCGCCGGCTCCACTCCGCCGAAGATCGTCTTTAAAATCAGCCGGTTGCCCGCCAGGGATAACGCCATGATCACCAGAGACAGGGACACCACGGCCAAAAGCAGCTGATCCGCCGCCTGGCAGGCCTTCCTTTCATTTTTCTGCCCAAGAGCATGAGCCGCCGCCACTGCTCCGCCGGTGGACAGGGAAAGGAACAGATTTACCAGCAATAGATTGATATTATCCACCAGGGAGACGCCGGATACGGCAGCTTCTCCCGCCCGGGAAACCATCACCGTATCCGCCATGCCCACGGTGACCCCCAGGATCTGCTCCAGCACCAGGGGAATAATCAGGGCCGTTAACTGCTTTCTTGAAAAAAACACCTTACTGTGAGACTCTGCCTGTCCTTCCATGATGTAACAATTTCCCTCCCACGTATACCTCTTCCAGGTGATATTCCGCATCTGTCACCAGCAGATCTGCATATAATCCCTGCCGGATGGCGCCGATCTTATCCTCCATGCGGATAGAGCAGGCCGGCTGCCAGGTCGCCGCCAGAATGGCCTGCTCCTGGGGCACTCCAAATTCCATACAACGCAGCATTCCTTCATAGACACTGATGGTTGAGCAGGCCAGGGTCCCGTCGGCCAGACAGGCCCTGCCCTCCTTTACGAACACCTGCAGTCCTCCCAGCTCATAGATTCCATCCGGCCTTCCTGCGGCGCTGAGAGAATCTGAAACCAGACATATTTTTTCCGGAATCATGGCAAACATCATCCGGATCACACTGGGATGCACATGCAGTCCGTCGGTGATCAGCTCCGCGTAAACCTTTTTATCATATACCATTCCCAGGATTCCCGGCTCTCTGTGATGGAGAGAATTCATGGCATTGAAAAGATGGGTTACATGCCAGGCGCCGGCATCCGCCGCCTGGCAGGCCAGATCATATCCTGCGGAGGAATGGGCAATGGAAATGATTTTTTCCTTTCCGTACCTGCGGATAAAGGAAAGCGCCTCCGGGCTGCGTGGATCCAGATCCACCATCCGGATGCGGCCCCGGGCACATTCATCCAGCTGTGCAAACCAGTCTATATCCACAGGCCGAAGATACCGCTCGTCGTGGCAGCCCTTTTTGTCCCTTCCCAGAAACGGCCCTTCCAGATTAATTCCCAGAATCCTGCTTCCCTGATAATCCGCTTCCATGGCCCGGCTGATGCGGGATACCATCTGCCGGCTGAATTCCTCCTCCATGGTCATGGTAGTTGCCAGCAGAGAGGTCACCCCGTGGGCGCAGTAATCTGCTGCTGCCCGGCAGATCCCTTCCGGAGAGGCGTAGGTAAAATCCTCTCCCGCCCGGCCATGGGTATGTACATCGATCAGCCCCGGAAGAAGCCGCCTGCCGCTGATATCCTTTACGGTCTCCCCGGTCCCGGGCGGAATATGATTTCCGATCTCCTGAATCAGACCGTCCTGTACCCGGACATCCAGATCTTGAAAGCTTCCATTATAAAATACATTTCCACCGTGAAATATCAAGCTTACACCTCCTGCTCATCTTCTCCGGACGCTGATTTCAAAATTTGTCCGGCGCTTTCCGTAAGCTCCAGGGGCTTTTCCACCATATCCACCAGCGTTGCTTTTCCGTCCGTCCATTCTATGGTTTTGACCTCATAGGGCTTTAGGGTAACAGCTGCCGGTGTGCCGGCGCTGTTCCGAAAATGGATCAGTGCCCGGGTTTCCTCCCCTTCCATCTCAAAGAAACGCAGAATACGGGAATCCGCACATCCCTCCTTCTGCTTCATGGCAGAGATGCAGACGCCTTCCCCCTCCAGAGTCAGAGAAGAATCCTTCCGCAGGAAATGCTTTCCCTTGTGATTGGAATCTCCCAGATATTCCACAGGCATGTGCATCTGGTCTGCGATCTGGAATAAACGGCTGTTTTTCACGGGCTTGTCATGGATCAGCATTCCCAGCTGAAATTCCCATACGCCCTGATCCATAAAACGGTTTTTCATGCTGCGCTCCTCAGGGCCGTCCCCGCCTCTGGCAAACATGGCGCTTCGGGATAAAATGCACAGATATTCATTTCCCATAAGGCGCATACCGTAAGAACTGTTGTTGAATACCGTGATTCCCTCTCCCGCAGGCCCGGCAATATCCGCAAAACGGTGCTGATAATACTCCGAACCGTCATTTAGTGCCTTTTCCTCCACCAAAAAGCAGGTCTCATTGCGGCACACCGGCGCGGGACAGTCGCTTTTTACAGACAGGGCAATCTGGGCATGGCGCTGGTGATTGTGAATCCACCCGTTGACCTTCAGCTGGTCGCAGTCCTTCTCCAGAATATAATCCAATACAAGCTCCGAGGACTCATAGCGCAGATAACAGCGCAGAATCACTCTCAGAAAATTCTGCTCCAGCACCTCCATGGACTCACAGATGAAGGCGCCTTCCGCGTCCCCCTCCAAACGGGGATATCCCCAGGCTCCCCGGTCATCATAAAAGACCTTTATGGATGCCGGCTCCTGCAAAAACTCCCTGCCGTTCCTGCGAATGGACTGGGGCGCGCCGGTCTCACTGCTGATTTGAACCTCCAAAATGCCGTTGGTGATTCGATTTCCTTCCGCCTTCAGGGTACTTTCCGGCGTGGGATTTTCACTGCCCTCACACATCACCCGGTACATGGCGTAACCGTATGCGGGAATCTCACACTGCAGCAGGATGCCCTTGCGGCTCTCCGGCGTAAAAAAGCGATATCCGCTTTCTGCAAAATATGCCTCCCGGCCCTCTGTATCCCGAATCCGCAGAGGCTTTTTCTGAGCCCTGGGCACATAAATATCCGCAAACACCATGCCTTGATAGGGATGTCCTGTAGAATTGACAAGCAGCAGGGGAAAGCCTTCGCCCCGGGTGTCCAGCGAGTTGGCAATGGCCTGGATCCCGTCGTTGATCAGGTGTCTGGCCTGCGCCAGACTGAAACGGAATTCATCTGCCGCCTCGTTTCGGGAGGGCTCTATGCTGGTGCCTGCCAGCACATCATGAAATTGATTGAACAGCACCTCCTTCCAGGCCGCCTCCAGCTTTTCGTAAGGGTAAGCATAACTGTCGCCTGCAAAGTCTCTGGCCATGGAGCAGACGGCTTCCGCCTTTAAAAGCGTCCACTCTGCCTGACGGTTCAGACGCTTGATCTCATTGTCCGAGCTGTAGCATCCGAAAAATACTCTGCCCAGCTCTCCCTCCACCTCAGGAAGCTTTTCCTCATCCACCTGAGAGAAAAAGTCCCGGATGGAGGAAAGCTCCATGGAAAGCTCCGGATGCTCCTGTTTCAGCTCATAAATACTGCGGATATTGTCCACTGTGGGGCCGCCTCCATGGTTTCCTACTCCATAAAAAACAGCCATGGAATCCTGCCCGTACCGATCCATCTCCTCCAGGCTCTCGTCCATGTTAACCTGAATGGCCGGCTTGGTCCAGGCCATGTATTCCCCGCCGGCCCGCTCCACAATGATCCGGCTCTGGTCCTTAGCCTTCCAGGCAAACACCGGAGGCACGTTCAGATCCTTTCTGCAGGGTCTGTTGATTACATAATGCTTCATGCCGCAGCCCTGGTAAATGCAGGGCAGATTTGCCCCATGGCCAAAGCTGTCCACGTTGTACACTGTGTCCGGCGTCCTGGTGAAATATTTGTCTGTAAAGAGCCTGCCGTAGAGAAAATGGCGGATGACGCTTTCACCGCAGGGAATGTCGCTGTCCGGCTCCACCCACATTCCGCCGGCCACCTCCCAGCGCCCCTCCTGCTCCCTCTGCCTGATCCGTTCAAAAATGTGGGGGCAGTTTTTCTGCAGCCATTCCAGATAACCGATGCTGCTGTGGGTGAATTTAAAATCCGGAAATTCCTCCATGCGGTCCAGGGCAGAGGCAAAGGAGGACTTTACCTCCTGCATGCCCTCCGCCCGTTTCCACAGCCACACGGGATCAATGTGGGTATTTCCCACCATAAAAAGCTTTTTCATGCCGATACCTCCCTGCAGGAAAGCATAATTGTTTTCTTCAAAACAGCCTGACCCTTCAGGCTTTCGCTGTAGGCATCCGGGCAGGAGCCGCCCACTGCCACCAGAAATTCTCCGGCCTCATATTCTCTGCTTCCATCCTCCCGGATAATCTGGAACTGAGCTGCCTCAATTTCAAAGGATATGGTCTTTTCCTCTCCCGGAGCCAGGGACACGCGCTGTATCCCCACCAGCTTCTGAATGGGCACTCTGACGCTGGCTTCCCTGTCCGTAAGATAAATTTCCGCCAGCTCATCGCCGGATACGGCGCCGGTGTTGCGTATTGTGACTCTTCCCCGCAGCCCTTCCCCTGCCGTGAGCCGGTCTGTCTCAAATTGGAGATTTTCATAGGCGAAGGTGGTATAGCTTAAACCGAAGCCAAAGGGATACAGGGGCGTTTCCTTAAAAAACTTATAGGTGCGGTTTTCCATGCTGTAATCTTCAAAATCCGGAAGCGTATTGGTGTCCCGGTAGAAGGTCACGGGCAGTCTTCCCGAGGGGCTGTATTCCCCGAAGATCAGATCCGCCACCGCCTTTCCTCCCATGGCCCCGGGATACCAGGCCTGGATAATGGCGTCGGCGTAATTGCCGTGCTCAAAGTCCACACAGGAACCTGTCATATTCACCAAAATCACAGGCTTGTTCCTCTCAATCACTGTGCGGATCAGGCTTCTCTGGGACTCGGGAAGCCGCAGGTTCTTTTTGTCTCCTGTAAAACCCTCCTTGCCCAGGATTTCTTCTCCTTCTATGGTCTCGTCCATGCCCACCACCAGGATGCACACATCCGCCAGATCCACCTGTTGTTTGACCTCCGACAGACAGTCCCCCGCATAGCCGGGATCCTCCAGCTTATACTCGTACAGGTGACAGCCCTTGGAATAATTCACCCTGGCATCAGGCAGGGACGCCCGCACTGCCTCCAGAACCGTGTGGTACTGATTTGCCGTCCCATGATAATTGCCGTTCAGCGGAGTAATGGAATTGGCATTGGGACCGATCACCGCTACGTTTTTCAGCCGGCCTTTATCCAGGGGAAGAATGCCGTTATTTTTCAGAAGCACCAGAGATTTTCTGGCAGCCTCCTCATTCAGGTCACGATGCTCCTGGCAGTCGATAACCTCATAGGAAATCTGGTCGAAAGGCGTTTTTTCATCAAACATCCCCAGCTTCATCCGTGTGGTCATGAGGCGCTCTGCGCTGGTTCGGATATCCTCCTCGGTGATTAAGCCTTCCTTCAGCGCCGCCAGCAGATAGGCGTATGTGTTGCCGCAGTTTAAATCACAGCCATTTTTCAATGCCAGAGCCACTGATTCCACCGGGGTGTCCGTAATCATGTGGTGGAGGTGAAAATCCGATATGGCCCAGCAGTCCGATGTAAAATAACCCTGAAAGCCCCATTCCTCCCGAAGCTTTTTTTTCATCAGCGTCTCCGAGCCGCAGCAGGGCTCTCCGTTGGTGCGGTTGTAGGCTCCCATAAAGCCCTCCACCCCTTCTTTGGCCAGGGCTTCAAAGGCCGGCAGGTAGGTCTCCTCCATATCCTGGGGAGAAGCAAGCGCATTAAATTCATGGCGCTTGCCCTCGGGCCCGGAATGTACCGCAAAATGCTTGGCGCAGGCAGCCGTCTTCAGGTATCTTTCGTCCCTTCCCTGGAGGCCTCTCACAAAGGCACAGCCCAGGCGGCTGGTGAGATAAGGGTCCTCTCCATAGGTCTCCTGTCCCCGGCCCCACCTGGGATCCCTGAATATATTTACATTGGGGGACCAGAAGGTGATTCCCTTATAGATACCGTAATCCTGGTACTTTTGAAAGGTATTATACTTGGCGCGGCCCTCGGTGGAGATCACCTCCGCCACCCGTTCCAAAAGCTCCGGATCAAAAGAGGCCGCCAGCCCGATGGCCTGGGGAAAAACGGTGGCCATGCCGGACCGGGCCGCCCCGTGAAGGGCCTCGTTCCACCAGTTAAAGGCCTGAACCCCCAAGCGTTCAATTTTGGCGGCTTCAAAAAGCATCTGAGAAGCCGCTTCCTCTATGGTCATCTGCTCCACCAGATCCTTTGCTCTCTCCTGGAAGCTGAAAGCTTCATCCTGAAACTTATATTTTTTCTCCATAATACTCACTCTTTCTTTTGATCCCTGCGCTTTAATTATGGTATGGGCACTGGATCACCCACCAGCCGGGACATGATAATGGTTTTTGCAATACATTCCAGCACTTCCATTTTATGATAGGCATCCATCAGGTCCCTGCCGTAGGTAAGCGCACCGTGATTCTGCAAAAGGATGGCATTACACTCCTCCACGTAGAGCGCCGCTTCCTCCGCAAGCTGCTGGGTGCCCGGAGGCGCGTATTTAGCCAGGGCGCATTTACCCAGCATGACCCGGGATTCGATCAGATAATCCTCCGGTATATTCTTCCCTGCCATGGCAAAGGCTGTGGCGTAGACCGGATGGGTGTGCACCACAGCCGTGATTTCCGGGCGCTTTTCGTATACCACCCTGTGCAGGGGGAATTCCTTGGAGGCCTTTCCGGCACCGTTTACGGAATTTCCTGAAAAATCCGTCACCAGAATGTCCTCTGCCTGCAGAAAGCCCTTATTCCTTCCCGAGGGAGTGATCAGAATATGCTCCCCCGATACTTTCCGGCTCACGTTGCCGTCGCAGGCACTCACCAACTGTCTGTCATACAGAAGACGGCAGACCTGTGCCAGCTCCTGTCGTTCCTTTTCATACATGTGCATGTACCTCCTATCTGTGAACTGCCTTGGGGTAAGGCTGTTTGCGGCGTCCGGGCTGCAGCAGACGGATCATGTTGCTTCATATAGAATGCGGATTCGCTGCCTTCCCTTTCCTTCCAGTGAAATGTGATACAGGCATTCTTCCTTTTCCAGCCGGTCTGTCAGGTCCTCATCCTGTACGTAAATCCGACTGACAAAAGCCTGCGTATAAAAGGAAAAGCGTCCGCCGTCTTTGATGATAATCTCACATTCCTTTTCCTGATCACCCGGAGTACAGAAAAGTACGGACTCCAGGCTGTGGCTGCTCATGTATTTATCTGTGAGGCCGATGGGAGTGATCTCATCCTTTGCGGGGAGGAACAGCCGAAGAGCATAGCCGCCCCGCTTAAGGGTCACCGGCTCTGTCTCATGGCGTTTGCACTTATGGCAGCTTCCGGAAAAATAATCGTATACCAGGAAGCGCTCTCCCTCCAGGCCGTATACATCCGCTGCGCACAGGTTTGTGGTAAATTCCCCGTCGGTGTCCCCCAGATGAAACAGAGCCGCCGCACCGGTGTGGTTCACGGTGTTGGTAAGAGTAAGATTTTTATGATCCGGGTCAAAGTCAAATATACAGTCCGGGGCAGGCAGGGCGCTTCGTTCCATCCGCAGAATTTTTCCGTCCCCATAAATCAGAGGCTCCAATACTTCTCCCCTGGTTTCTCCGATCCGGTCACTGAAATATACAGGGCCTCCGCTGATGGCCCGCACCAGGGCATGTCTCACCGCATCCTCATGCTTTGTCCAGAACATATCCCAGTCGCAGAAGTAAATCTGAGAATGCCAGACGGCGTTAAAGGAATTCTGAAGCATATGCTCCCGAAACCCCTTTTCATCCTCCGGCACAAAGTCGTCGCTGTTCCTGGAAAGTCCGGACACAGGACGGTTCATAACGTTTTCCGCGGCCATTCCCATACAGTTGATCAGATTGCCGTCCATGAAAAGACCTGCCGCTGCCTCCAGTGCCTGGTGGGCTCCTGCCGCCGCTTTTCCGACAGCTTCATTATTCCGATAATAATTCTTCAGCGCGCTCTGTCCGTCCACCTTTACAAAATCAATGCCCTGATCCCGAAGCAGCGCATACCATTTTCTCCAGAATCCAAATCCCTTTTCCGGTTCAAAATGAGGAAGGAGCTTTTCGTTTTTGGTCTCATATAAATATTCTCTGCATTCCTCCGCCGCCTGGCTGCCGGGCAGAATCCCTCCCCAGTAGCCGCCGAAGGCATGCCACACGCCGATATGACGGATTGTTGTGCTCTCCCGGATCTCCCGGGTCATTTTTTGAAAGCCCTCCGGAAATTTCTCCTTCTCCGGCTCCAGAGAATACAGGGCCTGATCCTTTACCGAAAGCCACCCGTCATCCATAAGGATCCATCGTACCGGCAGATCCTTGTCTGCAAATTCCTGAGCCTTTTGGCGCACCTTCTCCTCTGTGATATCCGTGTAAAAGGCATCCCAGCTGCACCAGCCCAGATATTCAAACATTTCCGGATAGCTTCTGCCTGTTTTCGCAGGGATATGCCGGATACGGCAGGCCTCCTGCCAGCCCTTTTCCACCGCCGGATAAAGCTCTGTCTCCTGGCTGCAGACCAGAACGGTCTCTTCAAAACGGTGGATCCCGCCGGTATATCCGGTAATATGCAGTTCCAGCTGACCGTTTTCGTTTCCCTGAAGATAGGTCTTCATTTTCTCCCCGGCCATGGGAATCAAACAGCCGAAGTCCTTCTCATATTTCACAAACAGGGACTGGGTTCTTGCGGGAACATCTGCCCAGGAATTTCCGAAGGCCGGCCTGCTCCACCAGTCCCGGTGCTGGTACTGGGCACAGATCCCCAGAGGCTGTTTTGGGGAAAGGGTCACTATGACCGGATCTGCGGCCTCCAGGTTATTGTTCTCCCGAAAAGGAGCCTGTTCCAATTCCACCCCTGCCGTGACCAGCCACAGATTTTCCTTTTTCCGGAAGCATACCCGTCCCTTGGCGGCGGGCTCCCGGCTTTCAAACAGATACAGCTTTCCGTCCTCTTTTTCCTCCAGGGATACAGGCGAAAGAGTAACCGTACCCTGCTCCAGACGCAGCTTCATGGAAACAGCATTTTCTCCAATTATCATTATGAACTCCTAATCTTTTCTTTCTTGATATTATAGCCATGCAACCAGGAAACCCGGAAGCTGCCCGATATTTTCCCCGGACGGGTTGTATTTTTCCAGAAACCCTCCGCAATTGCGCTTCCGCAGGGTAAATTCCAGTTCCTTTTCCTCTCCCGGGAACAAAAAGCAGTAATTTTCTCTGCCCCACATCCACCAGCAGTCCTCCTTCAGCTCTAGGCCTGCGTGAACCGCCGCCTGGGTTCCGGTATTACACAGACGGATTTTGCAGCGGCAGCTTTGGCTGTCCGAAATTTGAATCTGACTGTCCCGGATCTCCACCCTGGCATCCAGTTCCCGAAGCCCCTGCAGCAGAGGGGCCTTTCTGCCGAATACATATACATTCTCATCCTGCAGCGCTCCCTGGGCGTAAATTCTCAGCCGCAGAAAAATCACGGAGTCATATTCCCAGGCCTCCTGCCAGTGTCCGGCACAAACCGCACTGTCCGCCGGAAGTTCCATCTCCCAGCATTTTTCATAGAGCAGACGCCCCTGGGGATCCAGAGCCTCCGCCTTCACCTTTACTCCCAGCCCCTCTCCGGAATTATGGACATAGACTCCCAAGGCGGTTTCCTCCTGCCAGGGCAGGCACAGACTCCGGTAATCCAACGACACATGCAAAGGGCCATAGGCCTTTGCCGCCCAGTAATAGACGGGTTTACATTCCCCGTAATAATCCACCAAATTGGTACAGGAGGCGTTGGGCCAGGGCTCGTTCAGCTGCCAGATGATGGAGCCGCTGGAATGATATTTTTTCCTGCGGTCCGCCTCAATCATAAAACGCAGGCTTTCCGCCTGAACATACTGGCTCAGCCGGATAAACTCCGCCAGATCCGTGACGGGGCCGAAAAGCTCCGTGTCCCGATAATAGGTTCCCCACCATTCTCCGTGGTGCTGCCAGGTCAGATTCCCGGACATGGGTGTGGGATACAGATCCTCCGGCCCCAGGAATTTTTTCATGCTTTTCAGGCAGGGAGCTCCGTCGGAGCCGAATTCGCTGTGAAATAAGTGATCCGATTCTGCATATTTCATATAATGCGCCGGATTTCCTTCAAACCTCCACCCTCCGTGGACATCGTGGCTTACGCCCTTTTCCAGGGATACGAATTCTCTGGGACCGGAGGCGGAGGTGGGGAAAAAGAACCGTGTCCTGTCATAGGTCTCCACCAGCCCCTTCAGCATGGCGATATTTTTATTGTCATAGCCGCAGGGACGGTTTTCCTCCTCGGTCAGCTCATTGCCGCCGCTCCACACCGCCAGAGAGGTAAAGCACCTTTTTCCCAGCAGGGCGGCTTTTGCATTTCTTTCCAAAAGCTCCAGGAAATCCGGGTCCTCGTTAGGCTTATTATCAATGCCGGAGCTGGACTGGATAAATTCCTGCCAAATCAGGATTCCGGCCTCGTCACAGGCTTCATAAAGCCAATCCTTTTCGATGAGTCCGCCGCCCCAGACCCGGATCAGGTTCACATTGGCATTGACACAGAGGGCAGTCAGATGCCGGTATTGCGCCTCTGTCACGTTTCCGTACAAATGATCCAGGGGCGTAATATTCACGCCCTTGATATAAATTCTCCTGCCGTTGACCCGGAAGGTATAGGGCAGGGCATCCTCCGGCGCATTTTCATTGGCAATCAGCTCCAGCCTGCGGATGCCTGCCATATGGCTGAAAATAGGTTCTGTGGTTTCCGGGTCTCCGGTAATCCTGCAGTCCCCAGTAGTGTTGTGTTCCGTCCTGCCGGGCTCCCGGTCCCACAGCCGGATCCGGTACAGGGGCTGCTCCCCGTATCCGTTCGGATACCAGAGCCTGGGATTCTCAAGGGTAATGGCGGCATTTATCCCGCCCCTTTCATCCGTTCGGAGAGGAACTATTTGGGGTTTTGTCCCCGGCGGACATATCTCCATCCATAAAGGGATATCCGGCAAAGGACTGTCCTTTTCGTCCACCAGCGCGCCCTCCAGACAGATTTTTCCTGATTTCCCGTCATAATCCGTATAGAGATAAGGATCTTTCAGTCGGACAGGCTCCAGAATGCGCAGCACAACATCCTGCCAGGGACCTATATTTACCAGATGGGTGGAAAAATCCCATTTATAATTAAAGCGGCTCTTCTGGGTGGAGGTCCGGGAGGTATAGCCGATCTGTCCCATTTCCTGAGGAACTCCCTGAAAGACCAAAACCAGGGTGTTTTCCTCCTGCAAAAGCTCTGTGATTCTGTAGGAGGCCGGCTCATACATGCCCCTGTGTTCTCCTAAAAGATGATCATTGCAGTAAACCAGCACCTGATAATCCAGCCCCTTCAGGCACAGCTCCACCTCCCGGTTCCCGGCTTCCTCCGGCATCCGAAACGTAGTTCGGTACATCCACCATCTGTTTTCCACCCATTCACAGAGAAGGCTGTTCTGCCCAAAATAGGGATCCGGAATACAGCCTGCCCGATACAGGTCGTAGTGGACGCCTCCGGGAACCCTGGCTTCCAGCCAGTTTGTGGTTCCCTTCAGCTCCTGTCCCAGCTCCATGCTGGTCTCCTTGATGGGCACATAAGGCCAGTAGCCCTTTACCTGCCAGCTGTGGTCCGACAATGAAATCTCCATGGAAAGCTCCTTTCCGGCCTAAACATATACCTTGAAGGTTTTAATCTCATACCCGGTGACAGAGAAGGTGATCCCGTTTTCCTCCACAGGACATTCCTTCAGGGGTCTCTCTATCAGATTGGTCTCCTGCACCCTGACCACCGGAACACTGAACCTTAAAGAGACCTTCCCTTTTTTGTTTTTATACTCGTACAGACGGACAATATAGGCTCTCTCGTCCTCCGCCCGCTTCACGGTGTCGATAACGATGTGATCGCTGTCTGTGGCAAGCAGACTGCCGGCCATCTCCCCATTCCTTCCCGGAGCCTTGGCCGCCGCATCATCTAAGGCAGGGCTTTTGGGGGCCATGGCAAACAGCGGCAGATTCAGCTCCATGGCCTCCTGCTGTACCTGGCACTGTTTTACTGAGCCTGTATGAGGATATAAAGAATAGGTAAACTCATGCAGGCAGCGGTCCGCGGTTTCGTCGGGGCGGACAGAGGATTTGATCAGCGTCATGGCTATGGTATTGCCGTGAATATCGTGTCCGTATTTACAGTCGTTGAGCAGGGAAACGCCGTAGCCCTCTTCGGACAGGTCCACCCATTTCTGGGCGCACACCTCGAATTTGGCAAAATCCCATTCCGTGTTCACGTGGGTGGGCCGTTCAATATTGCCGCATTGTATTTCATAGGTTGCGCTGGAGGCATGAATATCCACAGGGAAATACACCCGCAGAAGCACCTGTTTTTCCTTCCAGTCCACCTGGGTGCGGAAATCGATCCGTTTCCGGTCACTGTATATCGCCACGTCCTGGCGGATCACAGAAGAGCCGAAAGCAAAGGTCTGGCGCAGAACGGCTTCCACCGGCCCCTGAGATATGACCTGCCGTTTTGTCAGCCTGGGAGCGGGATAAGGCTTATCCTGATAATAAATGTCAATGTCCCAGGCATCGAACCGCTGAGGCTTGTCTTCAAAGGCGGTAAACACATTCATAGGCTGTCCGCAGCCCACTTCCCGATCCGCCTCCTTGTCATAAATGGAGTCAATCTGGCCGTCCTCCCGGAAAATAATCCGATAAAACCGATTTTCCATCACATTGTCGTGAATGCCCAGCTCACAGGCCTCATGTTCCGAACGGCCTTCGTCGTCGGATGCAGCGCATTGGGAAGTACAAGTGAGCACCGTATACCCATAGGCAGGAATATTTTTTACAAATACCAGAAGTCCTTCCTCCGTCTCCTGCCGGATACAGGGCTGTCCTTCCTGGGTAAACCGGGTGTCTTTTGTAACTCTTTCCGACCAGGGCACCAGCAGGATATCATCCCGGCTCCAACCGGTGCTGTTCCACACGGCCAGCTGGTTTTCTTCCAGTCCGATGCTCTCTGCAAGCTTTTTTTCCACACGGGACAGCAGATTACCTCCCTTTTCCCGCAGCCGCTCATAGATTTGGGCGGTATCCTCGTATACCTGACGGATGGATGATCCGGGAAGCACATCGTGGAACTGGTTTAACAGCATTTCCTCCCACATTTCATTGATCTCATCCCGGGGATAAGCGTCCGTTCCCGCCAGCATATCCCCATAGGCCCACAAAAACTCCAGATCATGCATCATAACCTCTGCCTTCCGGTTGTCCCTCTTTACTCTGGCCTGG
This sequence comes from uncultured Lachnospiraceae bacterium, assembly GCA_947177445.1. GTDB lineage: Bacteria > Bacillota > Clostridia > Lachnospirales > Lachnospiraceae > Acetatifactor. The sequence continues at coordinate 44,242 of CAMWUL010000015.1, forward strand.
GAGGTATATGTTCCCCGGTGAAATTCAAAGTAAAGCTCTCCGTCCCAGACTCCCAGCCGATCCTTTTGGCAGTTCTCGTAGATCCGGTTAAAATAATTTTCCGCGGTATCTATCTGAACTCTGGGAATGCCGGGGATATTTTTCATGACCCTGGCCCTCTCCAGCATGTCCTTGGTGGGTCCGCCTCCTCCGTCTCCCCAGCCGAAGGCCAGCAAAAGCTCGTCATTTTTATCCCGGTCCTTGTAATTTTCCCAGATGCTGGTAATCTCCTCCGGTTCCATGGTTCCGTTGTAGGTGTAGTACCAGGAGCCGTTTTCCGGTGTGGTGATAAAATGTGCAAAAACCCTGCTTCCGTCGATTCCCTGCCACCAGAAGGTATCGTGAGGGAAGTGGTTATATTGGTTCCAGCTGATCTTGGTGGTCATAAAATAATCCATATCGGACTTCTTTATGATCTGAGGAAGGGCTCCGCTGTAGCCGAATACGTCCGGAAGCCATACCAGCCTGGAATCTACGCCGAATTCCTGCTTCATATAGCGCTTTCCGAACAAAAACTGCCGGATCAGAGATTCTCCGGTGGGAAGGTTGGTATCCGGCTCCACCCACATGCCGCCGGTGATTTCCCACTGTCCCTGCTTTATCTTTTCCTTCACCGCCTCAAATATCTCGGGGTAATCCTTCTCCAGAAAGCGATACAGCTGGGGAGAGCTGTGCATATAACGGTACTCCGGAAACTGGCGCATAAGGTTCAGCACCGTGGAAAAGGTCCGGGAGGCCTTTTCCCTGGTGGCGGAAAAACGCCACAGCCAGCCCATGTCGATATGGGAATGGCCCACCCCCGTGACCGTAGGCTTGATCTCCTGGATCCTGGACAGCTCCTCCAGCTCCTGAAGCAGATACTCACAGGCTGCCCCCACGGAGTCATAAAAGGCCTTTTCCCTGTAGTGCATGAAATCCACCATCCGAAAAGCTTCCACCAGCAGCTTTGTCATACGGATCCGTCTCAGATCGCTTTCCTTCAAAAGCTCCAGGCATTTTAACAGGGTATCCACAGTAAAATAGAACCGGTCCATATCCCGGTCTATCAACACCAGCGCCGCTTCCTTGAAAACTCTGACTCTGGGAATGTCCAGCACCCCGCTCCAGGCCTTCAGGGAAAGCTGCAGGGTACTTTTCCCCTGATAGATGCCAGGGTCCAGAAAGGCTTCTTCATGCCAGATATCCACGGCCTGTACCGGATGTCCGTCCACATAGAGCAGGGTTTCCGCGGTGGAACCGCCCCCGTCCCTGGGTCCTACGATGGCCCTCAGCGCCAGACTTCCGCCTTCATCGCAAAAATCCGCCGGAATCCCGGCCCTTGTGCGGAACCAGGCTACCTTGTCATAGCCGCCCCAGCTCTGTCCCAGGGTAAAATCCTTCCATCCGGAATCGTCATAGTCGACCTCATAGGCGTCATCTATTTTTTCCTCCATGGAATTTTCCGTGTACTTCCACCGTGGAAGTTCCATACTTTTTCGGATCCTGGCCGGAAAAATATCCTCGTCCACATATTTCCGAATCCGCTCCAATTGAAAAAAGGGATCTCTGACCTTCATGCCCATCACACCTCCCGTAATTTATTCATAGCCACAGAGAAGGCGGCGTAGTCGCCCAGCTCCTCACCCAGTCCCGCAGGCACTACCCTGCAGACATTCAGATTGTAGGACAAAGCCTCCCGGGACAATATTCTTTCCATGGCAGGGCGCAGAATCGCCTCCTGCCGAAGAAAAATACTGCCAATGACAATCACCTGGGGATTTAAGATATCCACCAGCATGGCCAGCCCCATTCCCAGCTTCTCTCCCGCCCTTTCCATAATGGACAGCGCCAGAGGATCACCGCTTTGAGCCGCCAGACCGATATCGGCTGTCGTCACCTGATCCGGCTCTGTTCCCGGAGACAGAATCGAGGTACTTCCGCCCCGGTTCAGGTGCTCCTTTATCATGGCCGCTCCCATCCGGGCAATACCGCCTCCGCTGCAAAAGCCCTCGAAGGAGCCCGCCTTGTGATAGCCCACCGGACCGTCCGAAGCCAGTCTCACGTGCCCAGCCTCTCCCGCCATGTCGTTTGTTCCCGTGTACAGCCTGCCGTCCAGGATCAGTCCAGCACCCATGCCGGTGCCGAAGGTGAGAAAGATCATGTTGCGGCTTCCCTTTCCTGCGCCCCACATCCATTCGGCCAGGGCGCAGGCGTTGGCATCATTCTGCAACGCCGCAGGCACACCGAATTCCTTTTCGAAGGGCGTCACAATGTCCACATCGATCCAGTCCGGCAGATTGGGCGGGGCCAGAATCATCCCCCTGCGGGAATCCAGAGGACTTCCGCAGCTGACCCCCACAGCTTCCAGAGGACATTGGGGATGTTTTTCTGTAAGCTCCCGCAGAGCCCGGATCATGGCCTGAATAGAAGCTTTCGGCCCTGAGGGCGTGGGAAATTTGATCTTTTCCAGGGTTTTTACGGTTTTGTCCTGAACCTCACCGATGCTGACGGCACACTTTGTCCCTCCGATATCAATACCACCTACATATCTCACTGTTTTGTCTCCTTTACAAATACCCCGCCGCAGTCTCCAGAAAGCTTTCGCTGCCAAAGGAGCCTGATTTCAGCACCAGCTCGTAATAAGGCTCCGTAATGCTTCTGCAGACCGGCAGTCCAGGCTCGATCTCCTCCAGCACCTTGACCCCCCGGATATGAAACCGGTCACAGAAGGCTCCGCTGGTATCGCCTCCGCAGATCATGTATTTTCGTATACTGTATTTTTCCCCGATTATACAGGCCAGTTCTGCCAGCTGCCGGGACACAGCCTCCGACACCTCCGTATTGGTCAGGCCCTTTCGGGCTGCGGCTTCCTTAGTCTCTCTCACCAGTTCCTCATCCTGCAGAGAATGAATCAGCGTAATACGGGATCTGTCATGGGCTTTGGCGTACTCCTTAAGGATCCGGTCCTCCTCCGCCTGTCGGGTATCTTCCTCAAAAAGCTTTCTGGTATCAAGAGTCAGAACGGGATACCCCTGCTTTTTCATATATTCTGTCTGAGCCTTTGTCTGAGGCGTCAGGCTGCCTGCTATGGATAAGATTTTCCCGTCTCCCGATCTGTTTTCCCGCACGGGCGGTTCTATTCCCTTTTCCCGGGCATACAATCTGCCCAGGTAAAAGCCCGGGGCAGAGCTGCCGCAGATCACCGGTTCATCCTTCAGCACCTGGGCCAGCAGCTCCAAATCTGCATTGTCTCTGGCGTCAAAGATCAGATAGGAGGCTTCCTTCTTTTTGCGTTCTATCTCCTGAAGCAGCGCCTCCCTTCCCTGATCCAGCACTGCCGCCGGCACCAGGGCCACCCTTCTTTTGGTCTGAGCCGACAGAATATCCACCAGGGAGGACTGCCTCATGGGATGTACCGGATCGTTGCGAAACTGGGAATCCTCCAGCCTTACACCGTACACATAGTGGATTCCGTTTACGGTAGTCCTGCCGTTGTCCGGAAAAGCCAGAACCACCATACCGTGTTCCTCTCCCAATGCGTCCAGCATAGCGTCAAATTCCGCTCCGATATTTCCCCGGAACACGGAGCACTGCTTATCCACAAACTGCAGCGCTCCGTTGCGTCCGATTCTTTTTGCTATGGAATAGACTCTTTTATAGGCTTCCTCTCCGGTACAGAATCTGGAGTTGGTATCGATGACCGTCACCTGGTGAGCCGGCACAAAGTCCTCCTCCAGCTTATCCAGGCTGTATACCACCGTATCCAGACCGGATTTGGCATACATGACCCCGATATCATTGGCTCCTGTTATGTCATCAGCGATCACCACAGTAAATACCATTTTCTTTAACCTCTTACTGTTCCTCTATATTTCCGTCTGAAGGTTCCTTACAATTCGATCAAATTTACCTCCCGGACAGGCTGCTCCCGGTCATAGGGCAGGTAAAAGGTTTTGATCTCGCTGGGAGCAAAGTTGGTGTCGATACAGCGGTCCATAAAAGATACCTCTATATGGCAGAGCGTCTGGCGGTGCATTGCCTCATAGGCGCGGATCACCACGCCGCCCTTATCCTCCGCCTCCTTTATGGCGCTGACCAGAATCTCCTTTGCGTCCACGGCCAGAAAGCTCTTTTTCTGGGGCTGGCTTCCCGGATGGAAGGTTTCCACCACCGTCATGGGCCTTTGATTGATCACTGCCGCCACCTGCAGAATCTCCGACTGCTTCCAGGTATTCTCATGGGGCACCAGCGCGTAGGTCATTTCCTGAAGGCCGCTGTCCACATAAAGGTACTCTTCTTCCGGATCCAGCTTTTTGGGATCATGATGAGCATAGACGGAATTTTTCAGCAGGGTCACCGACATTTCGTCCACATCAAAGCTGTAGCTGTATTTGCTGTCGTTAGCTATAGCCAGGCCATACATTTTCCCCCCGGAGAAATGCTCTCCCGTAAAATCGATCCAGGTCTGGCCGGGCTCCTCTTCCCCGTTGGCGGATTTTTCAATATATCCGAAAGGAATTTCATAGGTGGGCTTGCGGAAGTTAAAGTTTACGGGAAACTTCAGCTTCAGGATCGTTCCCGGTTCTCTCCAGTCGATCCGGACCTTAACCTCCACATGATTCAGCTCCCGGTACACACGGAAATCCTGGGTTACACAGGACTGGTTATACTCATATTTGATGCGAAGGGCAGAACGCACCGGCCCTTCCTCCAGCCGCCGTATGCTCACCAGAGACATATGCCCGAGCTCCTGATCAAATTTAAAGATATTATGGCTCCAGGTGTCTCCGGGATCCCGCAGCACCACAAGTCTGGCCCCTTCCCTGCGCAAAATCTCCAGCCCCAGCTCCTTGTCAAAATAGCTGGACAGAAAGCCTGTCTCCGGATTGAATTCCAGCCTAAAGCGGTCATTTTCCAGCGAGCTTTCCCTGATTGTCACTGCCGCAGGCTTGGCCGGCTCCTCCTCCAGATTGGTATAGAGCTTGAATACCCGATATCCCAGAGAAGGAAGGTCTGCCACAAACAAAAGCCTGGACTGTCCGTTTACGGTTGCCTCGGAGGTAATCCTCTGGGCCGGGATGACGTTTCCTTCCTCGTCCTCCAGCCTAAAGCGGTCATTGGACAGTCCCCGTACCTCCAGCTCCACCGCCATCCTTCCTCCGAAGCTGTGGGAGTTAAACACCACAATGGGCTTCATGGCAGTATCCAGATCGATCTGAATATCCCAGGAAATGGCCTGAATGGCGTAATTTACATTCCTCTGGCCGATGGCCATGGCCTCTCCCGTCAGGTAAGAAGCGTCCTCATAGGCACTGGGGATGCTGGTTCCCGCCAGAATATCGTGGAATTGGTTGAAAAGCACATCCTTCCAGCCTCTCTCAAAATCCTCGGGATAGGGCTGGCCCTCCACTATTTTGGACACGGCGCTCCACTTCTCCGCCCGGATCAGCTCCAGCTCCGATTTGCGGTTGCCTCTCTTAATGCCGGAATGCACGCTGTAGCAGCCGCTGGCGTGGTGCTGAAGATCAGACTCCACCACGGGGAAATCCCTTCCGGAGGCCCTCATGGCATCGAAAAAGGCTTTCGTGGTGCTCATTTTCATGTGAGGCATATCCTCCCGGCTGTCCAGCTCCCGGATGGACCGGATGTTCTCTTTGGTGGGACCCCCTCCATGGTTTCCCACTCCGTAGAACATCATCATCTCGTCCTCGCCCTCCTCCAGCTCGCAGAGAAGACGATTGGCATAGGTTTCCAGATCCTTGCCGCCGGAGCAGTATTCATAGGGAATCCGATAGGTCAATACCCGGGAGCCGTCCTGCGCCCTCCACCAGAAAATCCGCCCGGGAAGTCCCTTTTCCAGAGGCATGGGACGCATAAAGCAATAGTTTTCCATTCCGGATTTGGCCAGGATCTGAGGCAGCATGCCATTGTGTCCAAAGCTGTCCACGTTATAGCCCGTCTTTGCCGTCACACCAAATTTTTCCAGAAAATACCGCTGGGCATACAGCCCCTGTCTGGCCAGAGCTTCCCCTCCTGGGATATTGCAGTCCGGCTGTATATACCAGCCGCCTACGATTTCCCAGCGGCCCTCTGCCACCCTCTGACAAATCTCCTGAAACATTTTCGGATTATTTTTCTCCACCCACTCATAAAATGCCGCCGAGCTGCAGGAGAAAATGAACGCATCATCCTCCTGCATGCGGTCCAGAGCGGAACGGACGGTAGCCTTGGCCTCCTGAAAGCCCTCCTGCCAGTTCCACAGCCACACTGGATCCAGATGTGCGTTTCCGATCATATAAAGCTTCTTTTCATTGATCTTTTTCATGTATATACCCTCTTGCGCATACCCATTGCTTCTTATTTTCCATGCCCTGCAGACATCACATAGCAGCACATTTTTTCCTTTACCAGCTCCTTTACGGCCTCTCTGGAGTGTGCGATCTGCTCTTCCGTACAGCTATTCAGCTCCGCCTCCGTCATATGGCCCTCCCGGCCTACCACCTGCAGCATGGCCTGCTCCACATCCGTGGCAATATTCACCTTGCTGACGCCGCCGCTTTCCATCTGGACAGCCTTGCGCACCATCTGGCTGGGAACGCCGGAGCCGCCGTGCAAAACCAGGGGAACGTCGGTCAGGCTGTTGATCCTTTCCAGCCTGTCATAGTCCACATGAGGCTGACGGACGGTGTAGATGCCATGGGCCGTTCCCACGGATACCGCCAGACAGTCCACCCCAGTGCGCTCACAAAATTCCTTCGCTTCCTCCGGAACGGTAAACAATTCCTCATCGTGGTCTGTCTCCACAAAATCCGTAGTGCCGATCTTTCCAAGCTCCGCCTCCACGGTGACCTTCCTGGGCTTTGCGTACTCCACCACCTCCCGGGTGATCCTGACATTTTCCTCAAAATCATGTTCCGAGGCATCAATCATCACGGAGGTAAAGCCGGCGTCGACAGCCTGACGGATTACATCAAAGGTCTTGGTGTGATCTAAGTGCAGGGCAATGGGCACCTGTGGATCCAGCTCCTCCACCACTCTGTAAAACTCCCGGGCAAAGGCCTCCACGTTCACCTGATGCCGGATGATCTCCTTTTCCGACAGCTGTACGATCACCGGGGAATCGGTCTCTATGGCTGCCTGCACCACCGGCAGAATCAGCTTCGTATATCTGGGAGAAAAAGAGCCCACAGCATATTTTCCCTTTCTGGCATTTTCCAGTAAATTTGTTAAATTCTCAACCTGCTTCATATTTTATTATACCTCCCTGTAAAAAGATGTCCATGCCCTCATACAGGGCAAAAATTTTTTCAAATAAAATGTATCATAGGCTTCGGCTCTGACAGGCTCCGGAAAATACTCCCGGGAAAACCTTTCCGAAAGAACAGGTCTTTTGCCTGTATTCTGCTCCAGCAGCAGCGCCGCTGCGCCAAAAAGCGTACCCTCCCCGATCCGGGAAACAGATACCTTTTTGTTTAGAATATCTGCCTTATACTGCATCCACTGACAAAGCGCGGTGGAGCCCCCCGTGGCAATGACGGCGGCTTCCCCTTTTCCAAAGCCCGTCTCCAGAATCCATCTGCACTGACAGCAGACTCCCTCTATCACTGCCTTTACCAGGTCGGCAGTGGTGTGGGCTGCCCGAAGCCCCAGCAGAGCTCCTGTAGCTTCCGGCAGAAAAAGCGGACTGCCCATACCGGAAAGATAGGGCAGATACAATATTTCTCCGGGTCCGTTCATGCCGGCATCCAGCATTTCCCCGATTCTGTCATAGGTCAGCTCTCCGCCTCCCACGCATTTTCGAAGCCACTCCAGAGACTGGCCGGAGGAAGAAAGATTGGCCATTCCGAAATATCTGCCTTCCGTGACAAAGGGGCCGAACACCAGGCCGCTGTCCCGGGCCTTTACATCCTCCGGAAGCTGATCCATAAGACCGATATAGGTTTCCGCCGTCCCGCAGCTGTTGCAAAGCTCCCCCTCCTGCTCCAGCAGACCAAAAGCGGAGCAAAGGTGATCGTGGCCGCATATTGCCACCGGGATTCCGGTGCCCTTCATGGCTCCCGCGAAGCGTCCGGAGGGAATGATCTTTGGAAAATTTTCCTCCCGAAGCCCCATAGCCTGGATTTTTTCTCTGTCCCATTGTCTTTTGCGGATATCGTACACAAAGGTCCGGGCGGCAAAGGTGGGGTCCGTGGCAAGCTCTCCGGTCAGGCAGAAAAAAATATAGTCGCAGGCAGACAGCCAGAGCGTGTTTTCCGGTGAAATTCCGCTGTTTTCCAGGCTCCACAAATATTTATAAATTCCGTATTTATAGCTGTTTCGCAGCCCGGTTTTAAAGAATGACTCCTGTTCCTCCCGCTCCGTCATCCTCTCTGACAGGGAAAGTGTACGTTTGTCAAACCAGGGAATGATGCCGGTAAGGGGCCGGAGGCTTTGGCGGTCCAGCATGATGCCGGCCTCCGCCATGCCGGTGATGCCGATTCCGGATACTTTTCCGTATTTTTCCTCTGCCCGGTCCAGCATGGTTTGCAGCAGCCCCATCCATTCCGCCGGATCGTAGTATTCACCCGCACGCTCTCTGTGGATGGGAGTATTCACAGAGAATATTTCCCTGGGAACTCCGTCCTTTGAAAAAATTCCTGCCTTCAGGTGAGTGGTTCCCAGGTCGATGCCCATATAAAATTCCATCATTTTTTCTCCCGCCTGCCCTACATGACCTTCAGCACGTCTCTCGCATGCCGGATGCCGGACAGTGGACTTGTAAGGATTTTGCTCAGCTGACTCTCCTCAAAGCCCTCCAGGGCGCCGGCCATGGAAGCCTGCGCCAAAACCACCACATCCGTATCCGCTATCTGAGCAGACACCTGCTCCCGGATCCTGCGGTTATGCTCATCCCTGTTTCCTGCCATCAGCTGATCATATGCCCCTTCCACCAGATTGGTAGTCACTGTGCAGCTCTTTCCCGCCGCTTCCGCCTTTCTGCGGATCAGGTCCACCGTAGGATCCAGGGTGGAGCGAAGGGTTGCGAAGACGCTGATCCTTCTTCCTGAGCTTACAGCCTCTTCAGCCATGGCTTCATCGATGCGCAGTACGGGAACAGGGAATTCTCTGTCTGCTTTTTCTGCAAACTCTCCCACAGTGGAGCACGCGCTCAAGACGGCGTCCGCTCCGACGGCCTGCCACATAGAGGCATAGGTTATCCATCTTTTTTCCACCAGCTCCACATTTCTGCCCGACACCATATCTTTTAGAATAGAATCGTCCAGAATATTGACTACCTCTACCCCTGGCATTTCCTGACCGACCAGGTCGGTCAGACTCTGAATGGTAGCCGGTGTGGTATGAATGATCATCAGCTTTTTCATGTATTGTCACCTCCAGGTTTCCCTTTTTTCAGCCTGCTGAATTTCCTATTTATCCGCGCCGGATATGTTCATGCCCTGTATAAAATAATTCTGGAAACAGAAGAACAGCACCAGAATCGGTATCATGGACAGGAAGGAAACCGCCATCAGATAGTTCCAGTCTGTAAAGCCCCTTCCCTTAAACACATTCAGTCCCAGCTGAAGAGTGTATTTGGCTTTGTTGCTCAAATACAGCAGCGGTCCCTGGAAATCGCTCCAGACGCCCTTGAAGGTCACCAGGGCGATGGTGGCCATAATAGGCTTCACCAGCGGCATCATAACCCTCAGCCAAATGTAGAAGTGTCCTGCTCCGTCGATCTTGGCGGCCTCGGAAAGCTCGGAGGGTATGGTGCGGTAAAACTGCCTCATCATAAAGATGTGGAAGGCATTTCCCAAAAACGCAGGAACTGTCAGCGGCAGATAGGTTCCCACCCAGTGCAGCTTGGAAAAGATCACGTACTGGGGAATCAGCATGGTAAAGCCGGGAATCATCATGGTTGCCAGGATGATGGTAAAGAGGAAGTCCCTGCCCGGAAACTTCATCTTTGCAAAGGCGTAGGCGATAAGGGAGTTGACAAATACGGCTCCTACCATGTTGACAAACACCAGAAACAGGGTATTCAGGGTATATTGGGTAAATGGCGCCTTGGACCAGGCCACTGCAAAGTTTTCAAAATGGAACTCCTCCGGAAAAAGGGTGGGAGGATATTTTGCCACCTCCTGGGTGGTCTTTAAGGCCGTCATAACCATCCACAGCAAAGGGAACAAAATAATGACAGCTCCCAGGATCAATATAACGAACAGAATGGTATCAAATATCCGGTCCTTTTTATATTTATGCGGCTTCTGAATTCTACTCATCTTATTCCTCCTCAAACACCCATTTACTGGAAATCTTGCGATTGATCAGTGTCAACAGCATAATAAAGGCGAACAGACACCAGGACATGGCATTGGCATATCCGGTTTTGTACTGCTTAAAGGCATTGTTCCATACATGCAGATTATAGAACAGCAGCGAGCCTGCCGGGTTGCCGGTGCCGTCTCCGGAGAATACGTAGCCTTCCTGGAAAACCTGAAAGGCGCCGATGATTCCAATGGTAAGGTTATAAAAAATAATTGGTGAAAGCATGGGAACCGTCAGCTTGAAAAACTGCGTCAGCCTTCCGGCGCCGTCGATGGAGGCCGCTTCGTAATAGGTCTGGGGAATGCTCTGCAGTCTGGCCAGATACAAAAGCATTTGTCCGCCCAGTCCCCACACATTCATAATGATAATGGAAGGCTTTGTCCAGTTGGGGTCGGAAAGCCATGCCGGTCCCTGGATGCCGATAAATCCAAGGATCGTATTCACAAGTCCGTTGCTGGGGTTCAGGATCAGCATCCACAGAAAATAGGTTCCCACTCCTACCATAATGGAAGGAAGATAATAGATTGTCCGGAAGGTTCTCATCCCCCACACTGCCCTGTTCAGAAGCGTGGCTACGATCACCCCGCCCACGGTTACCACCGGTATGTTGACACAGGCGTACCAGAGCGTATTCTTAAAGGAACGGGCTGCCAGGGTGTCCACCAAAAACAGCCGTTTATAATTGTCAAGTACGCAGAAGGACATTTTTATCATGTTATAATCAAAAAAGCTGGTAATAAAGGAAAAGATCATAGGACCAAGCAGCAGCACAAGCACGCCCACGATCCAGGGAGAAATAAAAAGATATGCCATAAAGGCCTCTTTTTTCTGCATAGGGCTCATCTTTGTTTTTACTTTTCTTTTACTCATTCTCTATTCTTACCCCCTATTGGTATGTAGCAATGATCGTTTCAGACGATAAGCCGGTAAAAAGAATGGGCAGGAAGCAGCTCCTGCCCATATTCGCTATTACCGCTGTCCGTTGAGGTTCAGGGATTTTCAGATTTATTCCACATTATAGGTGGCCTTGATGGTGGCATCCGCATCCTTCAGCGCATCCTCAATACTCTTCTGTCCCACCAGGATCAGATCCAGCTCGGCATTCAGAATATCCTTGAAGCCGGAGATTTCGTTGGGATAGGTGCCCAGATTGGTTTCCTTCAGAGCTTCCATGGAGGCCTGGTAAACCACATCATCCAGAAGGGTTGCATCTGTGATGCCGTTGACGGTGGGAACCTCACCCATGTTCAGAGCCCAGTAAGCCTGAATCTCAGGGCTGGTCATCCATTTGATGAACTCCATAGCCTCTTCGGGATGCTTCGCTCCAAAAGGAACCTCGATGGTAAATCCGCCGCCGTTGACCCAGTGGCCGTTGCCCTCGGTCATTTCAGGCATCAGCATTACGCCGTAATCCAGATCCGGAGCATTCTGTTTGATAGCGGAACGATAGGCATTGGTCTGGATCAGCATAGCCAGCTTGCCGGAGCAGAAAGGATCTGCCATGCCGGAAGAAAATGCCGCCTTATAATCGTCAACAGTTCTCTGGGTATAGTGCTCTGTATAGCTCATGATATATTCCATGGCCTGCTTGTTCAGCTCCGTGTCAACGATCATCTTGTCAGTATCAGGATCGTACCAGAGCTTTCCTGCGTTGGCATTCGCCACCCAGGCATCGTTTCCGCCGTTGCCCAGAGAAGGATGGAAGCCCATCACATCGATGCTGCCGTCGTCGTTGAATTTGTCAAGCTGGAAGGCCAGATTCTGCAGCTCCTCCCAGGTCTTGGGCATATTGCCGTTTTCCTCGGACACGCCTGCAGCCGCAAACAGCTCCTTATTGTAGTAGATGAACCTGGTATCCGCCACCAGAGGAAGCGCATAGATTTTTCCGTCCTCACCCTTGCAGTTCTCCAGATATACATCAAAGAATTTGCTGGTGTCCAGATCGCCCAGATAATCATCCAGAGCGGTCAGCTGATCCTGAGAAGCTCTGTAGGGCACATCACCGAAGTTGCCTGCCATAACGTCACAGGGATTGCCATCCACGATCTGAGCGATGTTTTTGGTGAAGATATCGTCCCAGGGGATGTCCACATAGGTTACCTTGATTCTGTCCTGAGATTCATTGAAGCTGTTCACCATATACTCAATATGGGGCTTTCTCGCCTCGGAGCTCCACCATCCCCAGAACTCGATCTCAACCACTTCGCCCTCATTGTTTCCGGTATCGCCCTGGTTGTCCGAATCAGTCTTTGACGATTCGGGAGCGCTTGATCCGTTTCCCCCGGAGGAAGAATTATTGTTGCCGTCTGCATCATTTCCGCAGGCCGCAAGACCCATCACCATGGTTCCAGCCAGTGCAAGGGCCGCCAGTTTCTTGAAAACCTTGTTCTTCATTGAAAGTCCTCCCTTTACTTTGATTTATAAGCTCTGTCTCTTATACACAAATCCGAGCCCACGAGACTCCTGAGCATCGGG
>CAMWUL010000016.1 GCA_947177445.1 uncultured Lachnospiraceae bacterium
CGCCCCATATTTGCCGCCATACCTATTGCAGCAACATGGCGAAATCCGGCATGAATCCCAAGACACTCCAATACCTGATGGGGCATAGCGATATCGGTGTGACGCTGAACACCTATACGCATCTTGGATTCGCTGCTTGACCCGATGGGCAGGAATATGACAGTAAACGAGCTGGTGGAAAGATACCTGAAAACAAGGACGGGGGTAAAACCCAATACGCTTATGAATTACGGATTTGTAAAGAACATCCTTTTAAAGGAAGAATTCGGCTCAAGAAAGATAAGCAGGGTAAAGACATCAGATGCAAAATTATTTTTAATCAAGCTGCAGCAGGATGGGAAAGGCTCAAGCACCATCAAAACGGTGCGGGGAGTTCTCCGCCCGGCTTTCCAGATGGCGGTTGATGACGATATGCTTGTAAAGAACCCATTTGGATTCCAGCTTGCCGGGGTTATTTATAATGACGAAAAAACAAGGGAGGCAATAACCAAGGAGCAGATGAAGAAGTTCCTTAAGTTTGTGCATGATGATAATGTATACTGCAAGTATTATGAAGTCTTTTATATCCTTTTCCACACAGGAATGCGGATTTCAGAGTTTTGCGGGCTGACCCTCAAAGATGTGGATATGAAGAACAGGGTGATTGATATTAACCACCAGTTACAGAGAACTTCGTGGGGCGAGTATGTTATTGAGGCAACAAAGACCAATGCAGGAACAAGAAAACTTCCGATGACCGATGATGTCTACCAAATGTTTCAGGCAATCATCAAGGACAGGCCAACAGACCTGCCGGAGATCATAGTTCAGGGTTATGGCGGATTTCTTTTCAGGGATAAGAATGGAATGCCGGAGGTGGCAATGCACTGGCAGCACCGCTTCAATCACGCAGTAAAGAGATACAATGATATCTTTAAGATACAGATGCCGAACATTACTCCCCATGTTTGCAGGCATACTTACTGCAGCAATATGGCAAGGGCGAGAATGAACCCCAAAACCTTACAGTACCTTATGGGGCATTCAGACATTTCGGTTACAATGAATACTTATACCCATCTTGGATTTGATGATGCCAAGGACGAAATGATCCGCTTGGAGGAACTGGAGGCGGCAAAGAAAGAAGTTGAGAAGGTAATGGGCGAAAAACCGATTAGTCAGAAAATGTTCAAAGCAATTTAATACGAGGAATGAAAATAAAGCCCTGGGTGCAGAAATGCCATCCGGCGTTCTCTTTTTCGTGGAAAAAGTGGATGTTGTGTGCTATAATGAAAATCGAATTTTTATGTTTCTTAAAAAAATGAAGAAAAATAGAAATAGGAGGTTGATTTCGTGGCTAATGAATTGCAACCATTATCATTATTATTTCAAAATAGATTATTTAGAATTCCAGATTACCAGAGAGGCTATGCTTGGCAACAGGCACAGCTTGTAGATTTTTGGGATGATTTAGTTAATTTACAAGATGATAGGTATCATTATACAGGACTTTTGTCTTTAAAGACATTGAAAAGAAATGATGTGGATAGTTGGGGAACTGATATATGGATGGTAGACAAGGGATTTAAACCTTGTCATATTGTTGATGGACAGCAGAGACTTACTACATTTATTATATTATTAAATGAAGTTGTAGAGTTTGTGCGTTCCCTAGGCGAGAATAGGGGAAAGTCAGATGAGAACATTATTCTTGGGGACGATACTTTGGCAGAAATTGTTGCAAAATATATCTGTAAGCACAGACCTTCAAATAATCAGATAATTACATATTTATTTGGATATGAGGTGGATAATCCAAGTGCGGAATATTTGCGCCATAAAATATTTAATGAGCCTTTTTCTGGTACCGTGCATGAAACCTATTATACGAAAAATCTTAAATTTGCAAAGGCATTTTTTAGAGAAAACCTTGATGCTTTATATGTGGAAGAGAGTATGGATGGAATCAATAATTTGTATCTGAAACTGACATTGAGGCTGATGTTTAATATTCATGAAATTGATGATGATTATGATGTGTTTGTTGCCTTTGAAACAATGAATAATCGTGGTAAGAAGCTGACAAACTTAGAATTATTGAAGAATAGGCTTATTTATCTTACAACCCTTTATTCTGCTGATAAATTTGATGAATTCGACAAAGATAATCTTCGTAAGCAGATAAATGAGGCATGGAAAGAGGTATATTATCAGTTGGGAAGAAATGAGAGTGTACCATTATCGGATGATGATTTCTTAAGGGCACATTGGATTAGTTATTTTACTTATTCTCGTAAAAAAGGTGATGATTATATTCACTTCTTATTAAATAAATTTTCTGCAAAGAATATATTTGAAAAGAAAACAGTTGTTGTAGAACAGGAAATTTCCACTTTTGCTTACTTAGAAGTTGAGGATTTCGACGAAGATGTAAACGAAACTGAAACGGTAGAGATTGAGGTTTCAAAACTTCAGCCGGATGAAATATCATTGTATGTTAACAGCCTTAAGGATATGGCCAAATATTGGTATGATACTTTTTTCCCTAGTCAAAGTGAGAATTTGACTACAGAGGAAAAAATATGGGTTGATAGATTGAATAGAATTGGCATTGGGCATTTTAGGCCACTTGTCATGGTTTTGATTAGCCGTAAGGATATTCCGACGGATAAAAGAGTAGAAGTATTTAAGGCTATAGAAAGATTTATTTTCATTTGTTTTAGATTAGGATACTTTAATGCAACATACAAGAGTAGTGAATATTATCGTGCGGCTCGTAGCATTTATCTTAATCAGATGAATGTTGATGAATTATTAGCTGATATTACAGATTCGACTAATATCAACATCGAATATGCACTACCAAATTTTGTAACAAAAATTGAGAAACTCTTTGATGATTATGATGGTTTTTATTCTTGGAAATCAATTAAGTATTTCTTGTTTGAATATGAGTTGCAGCTTGCACAAAAAAACAATCTTGATAAGATGAGTTGGTCTGTATTTACAAAAACGGAGAAAGACAAATTAACAGTTGAGCACATTCTTCCACAGACATCGTCAAAACACTATTGGAAGAATCAGTTTAGGCAATTTAATTCAGAAGAAATCGAATTGTTGTCATGTGCTTTGGGTAATCTTCTCCCATTGTCTCATAACATTAATTCATCGTTACAGAACGACGGTTTCCACGATAAGAAAACATCAAAAGATGGTGGAAGACGTGGTTATGAAAATGGTTCACATTCCGAAATAGAAGTAGCAAAGGAAACTGATTGGACCGCTGACAGAATATATAAAAGAAGCAAAAAGTTACTCCGGTTTATGGAAAGGCGTTGGCAGTTTAGTTTTACACAAGAGCAGATGGATGATTTGATTTATGTTTCTTTCGCTATGGATGGTAGAGAGATACCAGAAGAATTACCAGACGAGCCGGAAAATGTTGCTAATAAAGAAACAACTGAAGCAAAGGTTTCTGCTGTTTTAGGTACGGACTTAGAACGGCAAAGACAGAATTTTTGGAGTGAGTTTATAACATTCTGTAATGAACAGGGATATGAAGATGTCATTGCCAGAAGGGAGGCATCAACAGAGTGTTGGTATGCTGTTTCACTTGGAACATCTGATTTGCATATTGAGTTTACGATTACTCGTAGTAAATATCTGTCAGTTTTAATATATGCAGAGAATTCAGAGGTATTTACAAGACTTGAAAGTAAAAAAAATGAAATTGAGAGTGCCTTTGGAGATAAGCTGGATTGGTATTCAAGTCGTGAGCGTAGTAATGCAAAGAGAATCGTATACAAAAAGGAATGCAATGTTTTTGACTCTGCATTAAGAGTTGAGTTGTATTTTTGGATGATTGATAAATTCAATAAACTATGTAATGCATTATCAACAGTTGGCGAGATAGATAAAATGGAGAGAAGGGAATCAAATAAGTTTGGTGCATTAAGAAAGTATCTTGATGAATGTGATAGAATAGAGTTAACATTATCTTTTAGTGATATAGAAGAAATACTTGGAACGAGCTTGTGTAAGTCTGCCTATTCGTATGCTGCTTATTGGGAACCTTCTGATACGCATATTCTTCCGAATATTATTATTGATGCTGGGTATCAAATAGAATTGGTTGATTTATTACAGAAAGTTGTGCAGTTAAAGAAACAGTGAAGACTGCCAACTACAATCACAATGGACTATCGTTAGATAATGCACACCCTTTAAAACCCCTTTAACGATAATACCGTTAAAAAGTTGGTAGTCTGCAACCGTAAAATTGACTACCATTTGACTACTACTTATTATTACATTTTGCTCCGATTTGCCTTGTTTTGCGTAATGTGCCACATTTCGCAGATTTTATGTGGATTTTACAGATGGTGCAAAAGTCCCCAAAACACGGCAAATCAAAGCATTTCAGGAGGGAAAATTAACATGATTAAGATACTTTTTATTTGCCACGGCAGGATATGAGATGAGTGGGAAAAAGGTTGAAAATAAGGGAAAAATTAGAGGTTGGGAAAGAATTTCACCTTGATTTTACTTATTTATATTTTGCTAATAAGGTATGGGAAAAAATCAGTATGGGATATGGGAAGGGCACGGATAAGCGGAAGTGACTTTCTCATTTTTTTATAAAATTTGATAATAGTATGAGCGTTGATTTTGGCATGTATAGGAGGGAAAAATAAAATAAATAATTTGAAAAGGAGAAAAAATGAACGAGCATACTTTAAGTCAGTATCTTAACGGTTACATAAGTGAGGAAATGCTACGCTATTTAATAAATGAGGAAAGAATGGAGTATGAGGAGGAACTTTATGAAAGGTGGGCTCTTCGTGAACCGGAGCACGAACACGATAGTCAGCCGCTGACTGATGAGGAGATAGCCGCCTATTATGATGAACAATATAGGAAAAAGTTAAACCTCACCAGAGATGAAAGGGGACGTTTAAGCAAAGGGGCAACCATTGCAAAGAAAAGAAATTGTGACGAGGAAGATATATGGTCTCTTTACAGCACAGGGCATTGGACGGTCAAGGAGATTGTGGCACTTCGTGGCTGTTCAAAGTCAACAGTCTACAATGTGATAAAGAAATATAAGGAAAAAGAAAAGGACATATAAAAACAGGGTTCCCAGTTCCCAATTTTGTGACACAAAATAAATTGAAAGTAATCTTCTATTTTGGAAAATTTAACGATAATAAGGGTGAGGATAGTACAGTTGCTTCCACACCCTTTCATTTTGCTTAAAATACCCTTTCATATTGCTTACAATTTTCATACGATAAAATTTACATTATAGTGACATATATGTAACAAGGATAAGGGGTAAACATACCACCACTTAAATACTGAAAATAATACAGACAATACATCATGATAAAGTCAGTGCGACTGGCAGACCGGATAATATAAACTTTAAGAAAATGTAAGTATGTTTGAAAGATGTGGATTACAATATATACAGAATAGTTAACATGAAGGAAATGTCAGCACGTCTGGCATTTTCTGTTTGTTAAGAAGTGAGCATTTGACTGATTAAATAAACGGATGAATTGGAGAAATGGCTATTGTAATTATGTTTATTCAGCGTTAGAATTCTTCCATTAAAAAGAAAGGAGTTCATGGAGATGAAGAAAGAAAAAGTAAGGAGGTACTTAAGACGTGCGGATGATTACATGGAAGAAATAGAAAGGAAGATGAAGTCTATAGATGGTACTTTGTTCTTTATCCTGCTGGGTATGGAGAATTTCTATCGACAGGAGGACTGTTACGAGGTGGGCATGATGGAATCTGTCAGGGATTACATGGATATGCTGCGGACTGGTGACATGGCAAAACTGCATAAAGTACTGGATAAATTGAGAGAAGTATAAAAGGTACACCCTGTTCATGGGGTGTACCTTACTTCATTATGTCAATTAAATTCTGTAATACTGTGAGTTGTTGTTTATTCAAACCGGAAGTGTCAAGCACGGCACTGTCTCTGGGGTAATCAACACCAAGGAGATAATCAGTTGACACATGGTACAGATTAGCAAGTTTTATGAGGGTTTCCAGTGACGGAGATATCTGTTCTGCCTCAAAAGCAGAGACAGCAGAGGAAGAAATGTTAAGCCGTCTGGCAACCTCTGACTGTGAAAGTTTATGTTGTTGACGCAACAGTGTTAGTTTCTTTGCCAATCCGTATATCATGTGTCTGCTGTCTCCTTTTTTGTATAGCATACACGAAAGATTGTCTCTAATGGTTGCAACTTTAAGTGATAGTTGCAGTTGCTGTCAAAAGGTGCTATAATCAACGGTAAATAAACCAGTCAAAGAAAGGAAAAAATACATGAATACACAGGATATTACAATGGAACAGTTAGAAACATTGATATTGATTCGGTCATTAGAGGAATTTGTTACAGACGAGCATGAGAACCTTTCAAGCCTTAGTGAAGTAATCTGGACTCTGGAAGAAAGTTTATCCAATGAGGAACATGAGCAGCTTGTGGCGGATATCTGTAAACTGACTGAAAAAGGTTATCTCCTGTCAGATGGAACAGAGGAACATATAGAGATTGACAGAATACCAGAAGTTGAGGGCATCACCCCTAAAGGACAGTCAGCCCTTAATGAATGGGAGAAAGAGATAAGGGGGAGCATTGACAAGGGAGCAAAGGGGACATCTGACATACATTTGCATTTCAGTATCTTAGGCGGGTTTTCAATCAATGCAAGCCTTTTGAGCATTTCAAACACTGTATTCGGTTCATTGGGAAACATAGTAAAGGAGATGTTACATATATGAGAAATAAAAAATTATTTACATTAACAGCTATAATAATAACAAGTCTGTTTTTGTTTACAGCCTGTGGAAATAAGACAGAACCTGTAAGCGCAGAGCCTACAGAGACAGTAAGCGAGGTTGACACGGAGGAAAGTGAAGATAGTTCTGAAAGTATGGAGCCTGTCCCCTCTCCTACTGTTGAGCCAGAGGAAAGTTTGGATAATACATTATCTTCTGGAAGTGAGGATAATTCAGAGACCGGGGAAGATACAACAAGTGAAGAAGTGGAGCAGTGGAGCAGGAAGAAAGCGAGCCGGACTTGGGATATGAAATCATTTCCATTGATGAAGTTATAATGTATGCTACGACTGATGCAAACCTGCGGAGTGGCCCAGCTACTACATATGATAAAGTAGGTTCTCTCTCTTACGCACAGGAAGTTACAGTAAATGGAAAAGTTGAAAATGGTGATAAGCTATGGTATGTAATCAAAACAGATAACAGTGAAGATATACAGATGGTAAGTGGCAGTTTACTTTCTACAGCAAAGCCACAACCACAACAAAGCACTGGAAATAATCAGCCACAGCAAAATACATCTGCACAGTCACAGCAACCTCAACAGGCTACACCGCCAGCCCAACAACCCTCTGGTGATGATGGCCCACCTCCTGGAGTAAATGTAGGAGACGTAATTGGAGATAATGTATCTGGGGCTAACGATCCAACCTGGGGTGGACAAATAGACTACTCTGGATTTTAAGGCAACTTAACATATTATGTAGGCTCATGAGCAAATAACAACATGTCTGGGTAGCTTGTAAACTGCTACCCAGACAAGATTTACACGTATAAGTGTATACCACGCCCCATCATTTGATGGGCTCTTTTTTTGTTATTTTTCAAATAAAGTAGAATGTATAAACATACAGCCTGTTTCATATGCTTCAACTTTTTAAAGCGTATTACATAACAAACATGAAAGATACATATAAAACAAAATCTTAAAAATTGATATGTAATACATAAATCCATACAGTAAGTAAAAATCAGTATCCATTCATGTGTTTATCATACTTACAGAAATTTCTCCATTTGAAAAATCAGCAACAATATACATATAAAAATAGGTATAGCATTATCAAAAAATTAAGTTGTACAAGTTGGTAGAAATTACTGGCTTGTCTGTATACAGTGGTTGTTTCCTGCAATATCTGATTAAGTTTATCAATGACGAGTATTTCATAATAGTAAAAATGCTGTTTCAGACATCAGAAAAAATGATGTGGAGCATTAAAAGAATTTTTTAAAAGTGTATATTAAAAATGCCATAAAAAGGGCATGACCTCCAATAAAAAATAAAAAGCGATTGGAGGTCATGCTTGTGTTATCAGAACACAATAAATTTTTAGAACAGGCATATTTAGTTTTAAATAGGGTTTATTTTGAGGACAGTTTACCAGAGGTAGTGATTACAATACAATCCTCTCAAAAATCATACGGTCATATCACGGTTGGGGAGATATGGAAGGACAGCTGGGATTCCTACCATGAAATAAATATATCAGCAGAATATTTGAACCGCCCCATAGAAAATATTATAGCTACTCTTTTACATGAGTGCTGTCATTTGTATGCTATGATAAACCATATCAAGGACACATCAAATAATAACAGATATCATAATAAGAAATTCAAAGAGATAGCAGAAAAAAGAGATTTGAAAATAAGCTACCATGAGAGCATAGGCTGGAGTGTGACCGAACCTACAGAAAAGTTAATAGAAACAATAAAACAGTATCATTTAGATTCCCAGATAGAATATGTACGCATGGGTGCTTATGACTGGACTGGCGGAGAAAATGGAAGTGACGGAGATAACGGAAATGACGGAGATAACGGAAATGGTTTAACTGGTACAAAAGGGAAAAAGCCTAAAAAGAAAAGCAGTACAAGAAAATATATATGTCCTAAATGTGGTAATTCAGTGAGGGCAACAAAAGATGTGAATATAGCGTGTCTTGATTGTCTGGTGCAAATGGTGAAAGAGGAATAAAAATCAAAAATTCCTCTACATTCTCCCTAAAAATCAGTATTTTTATGTGGTTTATCTCCTTGCATTCCGTCAATAGATTTATCGTGTATTCAGCGATAAAATGTACTTGAAGTTAAGGAAAATAAACATTAAAGCATAAGGAGGAAATCAAAAATGTGTAAAATGAGAGTTGTAGTAAGAAGGGAAATGCTGGGAGCAAGGGAGCAGGCATGGTCTGTATGGAGTGGAAAAGAAGTCATGGAGTATACCGGAAACCAGATTCGGAACATGATTCAATCAGGTCAGAAAGTATGTGGTCTGACACTGAAAGACAATGAACTGGTGCCTGATACAGAGGGATTTTTCACCACAAATATCATGGAGCATCGGTACTGTGGGAATTACACCCCTATGATTGAGAGTGAGGGTGTCACGGCTAACGTATTCTATATTGTAATCGGCAGTCATGAGGAAAAGGGGGTTACATACTACGATTGCATCTCAACAAAATTCGAGCAGGCTGCATTCAATGAATCTGATGTGAAAGCCTACATCAGACTGGGGATTATTTCAGGCGGTGCAAGGCTTGCGGCTGATGATAAGATTGAACTTGCTTCTCTGGGATATGAGAAAGCAAAACCGGAAGAGAAAAAAGAAGGTGAAGAGAAAAAGAAATAAGGTTCTGAAGAGTTTAGAGGGTGTCCATTGGAAACAGTGGACACCTGATTGATTTAGAGGGTTTCCAGAGGGTTTCAGAGAAGATTTAGAGAGGTGCATGGAGAAAATGATTGAACAGTAAAGAGATTAAGGAAAGGGGGCTTGACAGGTGGACTATTTGACATTTACAGTAATCCATACAATGATAATCATTTCATTATGTGGAATAGTTTATTTGTGTAAGCAGTGTTTTATTTTCATACGGTGGACAGTTAAGGCAGTATGGAAAGATTTGAAAGAGGAATGAGAAAATAGCCTGTATTATCAAAAATGGTTTATCCGTCAAAAGGGTAAGCCATTTTTTGTATATGGCTTTTATTCAACGGAAAATTTCATTGTCATCATGTACAGATACATGGAACTGATAAGGGGGTGTATCTTAAAAAATAATTTTTGAAAGGAGCAAGTATGAAAAGATACAAGTTTCAACAGGGTTTTGACATAAGCGGAAAAAGCAGGAAAACCCTGTTCATCACCCTGACCGTTGATACCGAGGGCATGGAGATGAAGAACCTTGATGCCCTGTCACGGGTAGTAGGGAACGAATGCAGGCGGTTAATCGGGGAACAGCTGGAACAGGAGGAAGGAGGTGGATTTGGGAAATGGCAAAAGGGTTTAAATTAGTACCAAAGATAAACGGCAACATCATAGCGGTTTTTCTGGTTCTGCCGTCCACAGGCGAGAGCAGACAGGTCGCTCTGGTTGAATGCCCTAACGACAGCCAGATGAACGATAACATGGAACTGGCAGACACGATTTGTAAAGCGTACAGGAAACGCTTAAACAAAAGCATATAAAACAGAAAGACAGTTGCTGACAGGGTGACTGTCTTTTTTTGAGGTTTATTTTTAATACAACCATGGAGCATTTATTACAAAGAAAAAATTTGAAAGTTCTGATATACAGTAAACCAAAATGAATGATACAGACGCAGACAGGAATACAGTTTTGATTTTTAAAGTTCGGTCTGTATGTTTTGTGAAAAAAGTTAAGATTCTGAAAAATGATAATCCTGATAGTGAAACAAATTTCTTAAATTGATGATTTTTAATAAGGACTGGTAAGAAAAAACAGTTTGAAAATGGTTGATTTTATTGGGATTTCAAAAGGTTTGAGGAAAATAAAGGGACAGGGGGGTATTGAAAAGGGCGAACTGGTACAAATTTCCTAAATGTCAGATTTGAAAATTTGGAAACAGTTTCAGAATAAAACAGGGATTATTTTTTGATGACGGTAATGTATACATTGATTTTATAAAATTTCAATCGTGGCATGAATCCATATCTGTTACCAGCTGAACCAGAAAAAAGCGGATAATATAAAAATCATTAACAGACCTGACATATAAGGAATAATAAATTCAGGAGAAAAAGAAAAGTACAATTATGATTAAGGTCTGCGAACAGCTGATAAAATTTAAAAATTGCAAAATCTGGCCTTGTTGGCAAGATGGGACTGCATGAGGGATATTTACAAAATAAATAATATTTAACCATTGTGATACATTAAGGTTTTCAATTATTTTTTAAGATGGAGGGAAATTCAAAAAAGAAAAGCATACATTAGATTCTGTTGTTATGCATTGGTTAGCTGTCAGACGTGACAGCTATTTTAGTTATACGTTGTTGGGAGGTCATACACGTCCAGTAAAGGGAGATATACTGTCCTTTTTGGGCTGTGCATACCATGATAACCCACGTACTGTGAGTTGTGAGTGTAATCAAAAATGATGAGGAGGTAAACATATGTTCGATTACACTTGCAATAATAATTATACCATAGATGAAGATAAAAATCAATATACGGACAAGATAAATTTAAAGTTGCTGAAAGCAACAGGGACAGGATACAGGCTGCTTTGTGGAGTTGGCAGTCTGCAAAAAAATCAGCGCCAGTTTGCGGTTCTGTTTTTGGAGACACCACAGGGGGAGTTATACCCGCAGGAAAGAGTACAAATGAGTAAATTGAAAACGAGAAAGGGGGCATTGGATTTTCTCTATGATCTGCCTGATGAATTCAGCAGAATGGAAGAGGAAGAACTGGAACAGATAAGGGGAAGCATTATTGAAATAATGCAAAATACAAAAGATAAACCTGTCTGTATGGGGGCAGATGAATCGCCACAGGGGGTTTATGATACGGTGATTAGTGGAATCAATCGGTATTCAGAAAGTATCGAAAACAATCCGCTGGCACCAATATTCATAAAGGATAATGTCGGATATATCCGAACTACCCACTTTGATGAATTTTCAAAGAGGTTGAAAACAGGATATACCCGAAAAGAAATACTGGGTCTGTTGAAATTGTCAGGGAAACTGATAACTGACAAGAACAGACCGTATGACAAAAGGCTCCACTTTGGCGCAGTCAACGGCAAATACTATGCTGTCAGGTTGCCAGAGGATATAGGAAAAAATACAAAAGAAAATATAAGGATAGTACTGCCGCAATTAGATACATTGGAAAGGCCGCAAACAAAGGATAATAATTCAAAAACTACATTCTATGGATATTATGGGGGAAAAAACAGAATATATGACATGCTGAACAATCTCATGCCACAATCAAAAATTTTCATAGAGCCATTTATCGGCTCTGGTTCAACGATTTTGAATCGTGAGCGTAGTGAAATAGAGATTGTGAATGATTTTGACCCGGCAGTCGCCAATCTGTACAAGGTCATGGCGGATAAGGACATGGGAAAAGAACTTTTAGAGAAAATGTTCCAACTTCCATATGATGAAAAGCTGTTCAATATGGCTTGTGAACACCAAAGGGAAAATTTCAAAAGAATTAACGATATAGATAAAGCTTTGCTGACCTTTGTGTTAGTCAGCCAGAGTTATAATAATACCAGAAGGCAGTTCAGCAGAGGAGCGTATGATACGGAATCTTATCAGCGGAAAATACGTTCAAATCTGCCAAAGATACATGAACGTCTGCAAGGTGTCAAAGTATTTAATAAAGATGCTTTGGAGATTATAAAGGAGGTGGCAGACAATCCAGACGTTCAAATATATCTTGACCCTCCATATTTACATTCATTAAGGGGTGAGGGTGCTGATAAGGTCTATTTCAAAGAAATGGAGGATATAGACCATGTACGAATGTTGGAACTGATACAAGATGCCAAGTGCCGCATTTTGTTGTCAGGATACCACGCAGATAAAGATGATTTATATGATACATATTTACTGGCTCATGGTTGGAAAAGTCAGGAGTTAGTAAAGCTGGTAAAGAGCAGTCAGCGAAAAGAGGAATGTGACATAGCTTCTGAATGGGTCTGGCTCAATTATGACATTTCCAGTGAAAGGGGGATGAAGTAATGGAGAAAGTACCCGTATGGGAGAAATACACACTCACCGTTGCCGAGGCTTCCGATTATTTCAATATCGGAGAAAGTAAGCTTAGGAAATTCCTGTCAGAGCATCAGGGAGAAAGTTACATACTAATGAACGGAACGAAAGTTCTGATTAAAAGAATACAGTTTGAGAAAATCATTGACACATTATCGTCAATTTAAAATACATATTTTGATAAAGAAAGTGCTTGCACTTTCCATAATTCGGCGTTATCATAAGCCCCCTCGAAAGAGGGGGGCAGTAAAAAAGTTTTGATTATGGAGGTAAGAAAATATGGGAAAGGACAATAAGAGAAGAGACAGCAAAGGCCGTATATTGAGGACAGGTGAACAGCAAAGACAGGATGGAAAGTTTATGTATGCCTACCGTGGCAGAGACAATAAGATGCACTATGTTTACAGTTGGAAATTAGAGCCGACTGATAAACTGCCAGCTGGTAAAAGGGAATGCAAAGCATTGAGGGAACTGGAACAGGAAATACAGAAATCCCTTAATGAAGAGGTAGCATACCACGGTGGGGATGTCACTGTACTGGAACTGGTTGAAAGATATATTGCCACTAAAACAGGGGTCAGACATAACACCCTTGCAGGATATAAAACGGTTGTTAATATATTGAAGAAAGAAGGGTTTGGTGCCAGACGGATTGATATGGTAAAGGTATCAGATGCCAAACTCTGGTTAATTAAATTGCAGTCAGAGGATAAGAGAAGTTATAGCAGTATACATAGTATCAGAGGTGTTGTGCGCCCTGCATTCCGCATGGCTGTTGAGGACGATTTAATCCGCAAGAATCCCTTTGACTGGGAACTTGCAACAGTCTTAATCAACGACAGTGTATCAAGGGAAGCTGTCACACCGAGACAGGAACGTCTGTTTCTTGACTTTATAAAGGGAGATAAGCATTACAGCCAGTACTATGAGGGGATGTATATCCTTTTCAAGACTGGCATGAGAATATCCGAGTTTTGCGGGCTTACCCTGTCAGACGTGGATATGAAAGAACGGAAGATACATATAGATAAACAGTTACAGCGTACAAGAGACGGGAAATACATTATTGCAGATACAAAAACTACATATGGAGAGCGATATCTTCCCATGACGGAAGAGGTTTATCAGTGCTTTAAAAAGCTGATAAGCAAAAGAAAAAAAGGGAAAGTGGAACCAATGATAGACGGTGTCGGTGGCTTTCTGGTTCTGGATAAGAACGGTATGCCGTATCTTGCGATGCACTGGGAGAAAAGGTTCGAGTATGCTCTGAAGAAGTATAACAGGACATACAAGGAAGAACTGCCAAAGATAACCCCGCATGTATGCCGACATACCTATTGCAGTAACATGGCAAAGTCAGGAGTAAATGCAAAGACTTTACAGTATCTTATGGGTCATGCGGACATTGCCACGACCTTAAATGTGTATACCCATTTGGGATATGATGATGTGGAAAAGGAAGTAAGGGAAATGGAAGAAAGGCTTAGAAAGGAAGTGTAGGCGTGTAGGAATTTACCTCTGGAAAGAGTAAAAAAGAGGGCATTTTACTTCTTTTTTACTCTTTTTGGGGGACAAGATATACCGAGTTATGGTAAGATATACGAGGAACCGTGTTTTTGGGGTCATGGAGAAAACCTTGAAAACATGGGAAAAAACGAAGTTATACCAAGCTATAAGGAGTTATGAGAAGTATGATAAAAATATTATTTGTATGCCACGGCAACATCTGCCGCAGTCCAATGGCCGAGTTTGTAATGAAGGATCTGACGGAAAAGGCGGGGTTGTCGGAGAGCTTTTTCATCTCTTCTGCGGCTACCAGCACCGAAGAGATCTGGAATGGTGTCGGCAATCCGGTATATCCTCCGGCCAGGGAGGAGCTTGCCCGCCACGGGATCGGCTGTAAGGGAAAGCGGGCGGTACAGCTGACTCGGGCAGATTACGGCCGATATGATTATCTGATCGGAATGGACAGTGCCAATATCCGCAATATGCTGCGGATGTTGGGAGGGGATCCGGAGAGAAAGGTCTGCAAGCTGCTTTCATTTGCGGGATCTGAGAGAGATATTTCCGATCCCTGGTATACCGGAGATTTTGCAGCAACATATCGGGACGTGCTGGAGGGATGCGAGGCGCTTTTGGAACAGCTGGCGCAGGCTCTTTAAATTCTGTGAAGTTATAGTGGCGGCGCAGCAGGGCAGTCAAAATTTCTCCCGCATCTGCATCAATATTTACATCTGCGGGAGAAATTTTGGAGATGTATTGAGGAGGGGAAGGAGCTCTCTTTTGCATGCTATTGCCGGTCCTTACTTCTGGTCCAACTTTCGGTTCTTATTTCAGGTCCAGGCCCTTTAACAGCATGTGGCTGCACAGCATTGCCATTTCTTCGGGTGTCTGGGGATCAGGCTGGTTCAGCCATGTCTCGATCACCCCTATGCAGCCGGAGATGGCAAAGGCTTCCCTGTAGGTATGATGGTTGGTACTGTGTGTGTGCATCAGAAATTGGCAGATTCGTTCCTGAACCAGATGTTTTAGGCGGTTGACAAAAGCCAGGTCGCCATGGGGGCTCATCATGACCCTTGCGGTGTCCTGGTTGCGGTGAAGCAGCAGAAAAATTTCCCGCAGGGTAGCTTCGGGATCATGCTTATCCGGGGCGCCGGTAAGGGTGCGGTCCAGGATTGCGTTAAATTCCTGGAACAGTTCGTCTTCTATATTTTTCAGCAGGTCATAAATGTCCGTATAATGGAGGTAGAAGGTTCCTCTGTTAATATCCGCCAGGTCAGACAGTTCTTTTACGGAAATTTCTTTTATATCTTTTTCTTTCATCAGCTGTATGAGTCCCCGGGTCAGAAGCGTTCTGGTTCTGCGCACGCGGCGGTCTGTTTTTTCCATGGTTTGCCTCCCTGTTTTGGTGTCATGTATCTTTTCAGTGAACTTTCTAAACAATTTCTAAATAATAGACACAACGCTGGCAAAGCGTTCATAAATAGACATCTATATAAAGACTGTATATTGCTTTTTGCGGTGCCTTCATTATAATATCTTTTGAAAAGAAAATCAACAGAATGTCCAATAAAATACTCTTGTGCGCATAAGCTGTGTTGCTATTCACGGCTTCGCCGTTCAAAGCAACATGATGCCCAGCGCGTGCTGTCTCGGGTTTTTGTGCAAACAGCGCACAAAAACACCTCGCGGCCCCTGCCCGTGAAAAGTAACTGAGCTGCGGCTTGTGACACTCGCGGGTATGAACAGAAGAAACGGGATAATCTGGGGAGATGGAGCAGACAGAAAGTGAGGTTCGAGGGGAAATGGAAAAGGAGAACGGGAAAAAAGAGAATTCCTTTATGATCCGGCTGGCTACGATGATTGTGGATAAGCGAAAGGGGTTTTATCTGGTATTTATCATGCTGATTCTGTTCAGTATTTTTTCCATGAACAGGGTTCAGGTGAATAATGATCTGACCTCGTATCTGCCGGATACCACGGAGACCAGGCAGGGGCTGGATTTGATGGAGAAGCAGTTCATTACATATGGGACGGCCCGGATCATGGTATGCAGCGTGACACTGGAGGAGGCCTGGCAGCTGGCAGAGCGTCTGGAGGCTATGGACGGGGTCAGTATGCTGGATTTTGATGATACCAGGGAGCATTATCATGATATGGAAGCGCTGTTTTCCGTGACCTTTGACGGGGAGGCGGATGACGAGGCGGCGTTGGAGCATCTGAACGGGATGCTGGAGGCTCTTTCCGGCTATGATGTGTACTATACCTCCGATATCGGCCAGGAGGAAAGGGACGCTTCGGACTTGGACAATGACATGATTATCATTCTGCTGCTGGCGGGAGTGGTGATTGTCAGCGTGCTGCTGTTTACTTCCACCACCTATGCGGAGATTCCGGTATTTTTGATGACCTTTATCGTGGCGGCCATTTTGAATAAGGGTACAAATTACTGGTTCGGAACCATCAGCTTTGTGACGGATTCTATCGCGGTGGTGCTGCAGCTTGCGCTGGCGGTGGATTATGCCATTATTCTTTGTCATCGTTTTATGGAAGAGCATGAGGATAAGGATGCCCGGGAGGCTGTTATCGTGGCGCTGAGCAAGGCTATTCCCGAGATATCCTCCAGCTCTCTGACTACCGTGTCCGGCATGGTGGCGTTGATGTTCATGCAGTTTCGAATTGGTTATGATATGGGAATTGTTCTCGCAAAGGCCATTGTCATGAGTCTGATTTCCGTTTTTTTCCTGATGCCTGGTCTGCTTTTGACCTTTGCCAGGGCTATCGATCATTCCCATCACAAAAGCTTTGTTCCGAAAATTACAGCGGTGGGTAAATTTTGCGTACATACACGGTTTATTATACCGCCCCTGTTTATTCTGGTAGTGGTCGCGGCAGCAGTGTTGTCCGGGAGAACGAATTATGTATATGATATGAATACACTGGAGTCCAAGTCCATGAGCGCCAACCGGTTTTCGGTGAGCATGGTCAACCGGGAATTCGGCAAGGTCAATCAGCTGGCAGTTATGGTGCCCAGGGGAGATTACGAAAAGGAGGGGCAGGCTCTTAAGGCGCTGGAGGCTATGGAGGAGGTGGATTCCGTCATGGGGCTGGCCAACATTGAGGCTATGGACGGCTATATTCTTACCCAGCAGCTTACGCCCCGGGAGTTTTCGGAGCTTGTGGATCTGGACATTGAGGTGGCTGATCTGCTCTATACGGCTTATGCGGTGGGTGACAGCAATTATGGAGCCCTGGTCAGCGGCGTCAGCCAATACAAGGTTCCCCTGATTGATATGTTCTTGTTTATTTATGATCAGAAGGAAAAGGGAAATATTACCCTGGAGGATGAGCTGGAGGAGACCTTGTCGGACGCTTATTCTCAGATCAGCATTGCCAGGGATCAGCTGCAGGGGGAGGATTACAGCCGTTTTGTGCTGGAGCTTTCCGTTCCGGCGGAAGGTCAGGAGACCTATGCTGTTCTGGAGCGGGTCCGGGATCGGGTGGCCAGGTTTTATGACAGGGAACAGATTTTGCTGGCGGGAAATTCCACCAGCAACAGGGATCTAAGCGATTCCTTCGGCATGGACAATACTATAATTACGGTGCTGACAGCCCTTTTTGTAATGATCATATTGCTTTTTACCTTCCAGTCAGCGGGGCTTCCGGTGCTTTTGGTGCTGACGATTCAGGGCAGTATCTGGATGAATTTCTCCCTGCCCTATCTGCTGGATGAGCCGGTATTTTTCCTGGGATATCTGGTGGTGTCCGCCATTCAGATGGGAGCCACCATAGATTATGCCATTGTAATTACGAGCCGTTATATGGATTTGAAGACTTATATGCCCATTAAGGAGGCCATTGTAGAGACCCTGAATCAGGCGTTTCCCACCATTGTAACCAGTGGCTCCATGCTGGTGGCCGCGGGCTTCATCATCAGCAATGTTTCTTCCAATGCAGTGGTGGCGGCCATAGGGCTGGCGCTGGGAAGGGGGACCCTGACTTCCATAGCCCTGGTTTTGCTGGTATTGCCTCAGACGCTGCTGATCGGGGACATTATTATAGAAAAAACGGCCTTCACCCTGAAGCGGGATATGGCGAAGCCGCTGCCCACAGGAGGCCGGATCCGCATGTCAGGCCATATCAAAGGCTTTGTGAACGGGGTGATCGAGGGCGAGTTTACCGGAGTCATCGACGGCGAGATGGGTGCGGTGGTACGGGCCAGGGATACGGTGGAGTATCTGGACCAGTTCCGCCAGGAGGGAACGACAGTTCCTGTTTTGGAAACGAAGATGGAGGAAGGCAGTTTGAAGGACAAGGAAGAGACTCAGGAAACATCAGAAGATATCACAGAAGCAGAGAAGACTCATGAAGAAGCGGCAAAGAGCGTAAAAAAATTATATTCGGTCCTTATCCTCCTGTGTGCGGCAGGCCTGCTTTCCCGGCCTATGCCCGTTCAGGCGGCGGAGGGGCAGACCTATGGTCAATATATTGCCGGGGCGGAGGCAGAGGGAATTCCCCAGGAGGAGAGCGGGTATACGCTGATCTGCATTTCCACGGAGCAGGAGCTGGCACAGCTGGCGGAAAACTGCAGGCTGGATGGCTGGTCCCGGGATAAATATGTAAAGCTGGAGGCGGATATTATTCTGCAGGAATACAGGAGCATTTCCATTCCCAGCTTTGGCGGGATTTTTGACGGAGGAGGACATCGGATTCAGGGCCTGGAGCTGGCAGCGCCGGGATCCCGGACAGGGCTTTTCCGGTATATTCAGGAAAGCGGCATAGTCAGAAATCTGAAGGTGGAGGGCAGTGTGAGCCCGGAGGGAAGCGCCAGCCAGGCGGGTCTTCTGGCAGGAGTTAATTATGGAAGGATATGGGCCTGTGAGGTTTCCGGAAGTGTATCCGGGGAAGACGAAATCGGAGGTGTGGCCGGTGTCAACGAGAAAACAGGAGAGATTCGGCAGTGCAAGTCCGATGCCCTGGTGACAGGAGTTCATTTTACGGGAGGAATCTGCGGCGTAAATCGGGGAATTTTAAACAATTGCAGCAATGGGGGAGCGGTGAATACCTACAGTGAGGAGGTATTCTATGATCTGGAGGATCTGACCATGGAGCGGCTGGAGGATCTGAACAGTGCTTCCAATGTGGCAGTGCATACCGATACCGGCGGCATTGCAGGCTATTCTGAGGGGAAGATATATTATTGCACCAATTCCGGAACAGTGGGCTATCAGCACGTGGGCTATAATGTGGGGGGTATTACGGGCAGACTTCACCAGGGCTATGTGCAGAGCTGCACCAATTCGGGCCATGTGCTGGGACGAAAGGATGTAGGCGGGATCGCCGGTCAGATGGAACCGTTTCTGGAGATTCAGTACCTGAACGATAAGCTGGACGAGATTGACAGGGAATCGGAGAAGCTGATCGGATTGCTGGAAGAGACTCACAATGATCTGAACCACTACGGAAGTCAGGCCACATCCTGCGCCAGGTCTGTGACGGCCAGCCTGAAAAGAGTATCTCAGGCCTCCGGCAGCCTTACATCCACGGTACATGAGCTGTGGTATATTTATAATCAGGAGCTGACGGGTATTACGGATGATTTAAAGCGGCTGAACACTGAGCTGGAGGAGCAGAGCAAGGCGGATCAAAATTCGGGAAATCAGGGGCAGACGGATCCGTTAGACACAGAAAAAAGGGATTTGCCTCTGAGAGACCTGACTGTAAGCGGAGGGGATGTGATAGGCGGGCTGGATCCGGGGGATATCACCATCGGGCTGCCTGACAGCATGGAGGGGTACCTGGCGGCTTTGCGCAGATTTGGCGA
This sequence comes from uncultured Lachnospiraceae bacterium, assembly GCA_947177445.1. Lineage (GTDB taxonomy): Bacteria > Bacillota > Clostridia > Lachnospirales > Lachnospiraceae > Acetatifactor. The sequence goes on from CAMWUL010000016.1 coordinate 20,193, forward strand.
CAGCGCAGGCGTTCATCTTACCAATGTGACCAATGCCTCCCGGGACAGGAATGACACGATCACCAATAATCTGAACATTTTAGATGAGGGATTACAGGCGGCCTGCAGCGATCTGGACCGGCTGGCGGAGGTGCTGGAGCAGGGAACCGGTCAGGTGGGAGAGGACACGGATGCGGTGATCGCCCAGATAAGAGTGCTTCGAAAATCCATGAATGAATTGAGGAACGATTTGTTCCGGTATGAAGGAATCTCCATAGAGGATACCTCCGATGAGGCCGCGGGCGGTGATATGGATCACCTGGGGGCGGAGCAGGAGGCATATTACGATACCTCTTCTTTTCAGCAGGGAAAGGTGACGCTGTGTATCAATCAGGGAAGTGTGGAAGCGGATGCCAATGTGGGAGGGATCGTAGGGCAGATTTCCACAGAGCTGGATTTTGATCCGGAGGATGATGTGGATATTACAGGGGAGAGGAGCTTTGACGTGGAGCAGACCGTCAAGGCAGTGGTCAGGGAAAGCCGTAATCTGGGGAATGTGACAGGCAAAAAGGATCATGTGGGAGGCATCGTAGGAAAGGCGGATCATGGAGCGGTGATTTCCTGTGAGTCCTACGGAAATGTGGCCAGTACGGGCGGAAGCTATGTGGGAGGTATCGTCGGATCCTCGCGCTATTGTATCAGGAGCTGTTATTTTCTGGGAAGTCTGTCCGGGAAAAATTATGTGGGCGGAATCGCCGGAAGGGGAAGCGATATCCTTTACAGCTATGCGTATCCCTCCATAGAACTTACGGGAGAGTGTGCGGGAGCCGTGGCGGGAATGCTGGAGGAGGAAGGGTTTCTGTATGGAAACTATTATGTGGAGGGAAGTGTTCCCGGTGTGGATTTCATCGGCTATGCAGGCGGGGCGCAGCCCCTTCCCTACGAAGAGCTCTGCAGCAGGGAAGGTGTTCCCGCAGCCTTCCGGGAGTTTAAGGTGGTCTTTGTGGCGCAGGGGCGGGAGCTGGCATCCTTTGCCTGCGGCTATGGAGATTCGCTGGATGAGTCCCTGATTCCGGGGATTCCGGAGAAGGAAGGCTTTTACGGAGTATGGCCGGAATTTGATTATGGCTTTATCACAGGGAGCCGGGTGCTGGAGGCACAATACGAGCCCTGGATATCCTCTCTGGACAGCCAGGAGAAAAATGAGGAGGGCAGGCCCCGGGTTCTGGTACAGGGACAGTTTCTGCCGGGAGCGCGTCTGGTTTTGACGGATCGGCAGGAGGGCACCCAGATCTCGGTGGCCTATGAAACGGCGGAAAATAATTCAACAGAAAATCAAATAACGGATAAGGAACCGTCCAGGCAGGAGGGACAATATACGGGTTCCCTGGTGGTAAGGGTATTCAGCGAGGATCCGGAAAATACGTTGGTGGAGATTCTTGACCATGGTGCATACAGGCCGGCGGAAACCTCTGTTATAGGCAGTTATCTGGAGTTTTCCATGGAGGAGAGCGGAATTTTCCGGTTGACGGCAGCTTCGGATGACAGTAAACTGGAAGTGTTTATGATAATCGGCGGAGCAGGAGCCATCGTAATGATAGTGCTGATTGCGGTAAGGCTGTGCCAAAAGCACAGGAAAAAGAAATTACAGGCAGCTCATTCCGAAAATAAGCGAAAGGCAGGCACTAATGATTCAATATAAAAAATTGTGTGATTGGGAGATCAACAGGGATTTATTTGGGCAGTTTATCCGGCGCCAGGTTGTGGAAAAGTGTTATCGATGGGAGAAGGATCACTGGGAAATCCGCCAGGATCCCTTTATTGACGATTGGTCGGAGGAGGATTATCAGGTATTGATCCGGTGTCTGAAAAATACGGTGTCTACAGGAGGACTTGTGCAGGGGGCTTTTTGCGACGGCGTTCTGAAGGGGTTTGCGTCGGTGGAGGCAGAATTTTTGGACGAGGAGCGCAGGTATCTGGATCTTACCAGCCTTCATGTGTCCGCGGACGCCCGCCGGACGGGAATGGGAAGGCGGCTTTTTTTCACAGCGGCGCAGTGGGCCGGGGAAAACGGGGCGGAAAAGCTTTATATTTCCGCCCATTCCGCCGTGGAAAGCCAGGCTTTTTACCGATCCATAGGGTGCGTGGATGCTCTGTGGCGCTGTCAAAGACATGTAGAGCAGGAGCCCTGTGACTGCCAGCTGGAGTATGTGATTTCCATGCCGGAGGGGAAGCCCCATCCAGAAACAGCCGGCGTGAAAGGGAAGCCCCATCCAGAAACAGCCGGCGTGAAAGGGAAGCCCCAGCCGGAAGCATCCGGAGTGAAAGAGGAGTCTCTGCCGGAAGCAGCCGCCCCGGATGGAAGGTCCGTGTCCCGGATTCTGGAGGGGTGTGTGGACAGTGTGGAATCGGCGGTCACCGCCTGGGGGGCGGGGGCGGACAGGCTGGAGCTGTGTGCGAATCTGATGATCGGAGGTACCACACCTTCGCTTGCCGCTTTTCGTCAGGTCAAGAGATTATGCCGCATACCGGTGCATGTGCTGATCCGCCCCAGGCCGGGAGATTTTTGCTATACTGAGCAGGAATTTGCCCTGATCCGGGAGGAGATAAGCATTTTTCGGAAAGAGGGGGCGGACGGGATTGTTATCGGTATCCTGAAGCCGGACGGCAGACTGGATCTGGAGCGCATGAAGCTTTTGACGGAGGATGCGGGCAGTATGTCCGTGACGCTGCACAGGGCCTTCGACATGTGCGCGGATCCTTATGAGGCTCTGGAGCAGGCGGCGGCGCTGGGGATTCACACCATTCTCACCTCCGGGGGCCGGGCAAATTGTATAGAGGGAATTTCGTGTCTGAGGGATCTTACGGCGCAGGCCGCCGGGCGGATCAGGATCATGGCGGGAGGAGGAGTGGATGCCTCCGTGATCCTAAGGCTGTTTCGGGAAGCGGGTGTCCGGGATTTTCATATGTCGGGAAAGATGATCTGCCAAAGCCCCATGACCTACCGCAGGGGGGATGTTCACATGGGGGCGGAGGCCTTCGGCGAATATGAGCTCTGGCGGGCTGACGGAGAAAGGTTCCGGGAGGCGGCGCGGGTTTTGCGAATGGCGCAGGTGTGAACAATAACGGTTTTGGATGGACTGCCTGGCACTCCCCGGAAGCCTATTGCATTTTGTCCTTTCGCGTGATATTATTTTAACGATAAGAAAGCCCCGCAGGGACAGAAAGGAAGAAAGGAAATGAAACAGAGTTTTGACCATATTGTAGAAGCGGTCAAGGAGTGCGGTAAAAAGACAGTGGCGGTGTCTGTGGCTCAGGATTCCGCAGTGCTGGAGGCAGTGAAGGCGGCAAAGGAAAGAGGCATCGCGGATGCCATTCTGGTGGGCGATGAGGCAAAGATCAGGGAGATCGCAGCTTCCATCGGCATGGAGCTGGAGGGTTTTGAAATTATTGACGAGCCGGATGTGATCCAGGCGTCTTTAAAGGCTGTGAAGCTTGCCCATGAGGGGAAAGCTGACATGTATATGAAGGGTCTGATTGATACAAAGAATTTCCTGAAGAGCGTACTGGACAAGGAAGTGGGTCTGCGTACAGGCAAGCCGCTTTCCCATGTGTGCGTGTTTGAGATCCCCGGTATCGACAGACTTTTGTTTTTGACGGATGTGGCTTTTATGACCTATCCTACTCTGGAGGATAAGGTACATATTATAGAGAATACCCTGCCTGTGTGCAAAGCCTGCGGCATTGAGACGCCCAAGGTGGCTCCTCTGGCGGCAGTGGAGGTGGTGAATCCCAAGATGCCTGCCACGGTGGAGGCGGCGGAGCTGACAAAAATGTGTGAGGAAGGGCAGATCACCGGCTGTATTATTGACGGTCCTCTTTCTCTGGATCTGGCCATCGATGCGGAGGCGGCAAAGCATAAGGGTGCTACGGACAGGAAAATCCAGGGAGATGCGGATGTGCTTCTGTTCCCGGATATCCATGCGGGCAATCTGGTATACAAGGCTATTGTACATATGGTAAAGGTGAAAAACGGATGCATCCTCACCGGTACCAAGGTGCCTGTGATTCTGACCAGCCGTTCCGATACTTTTGAGACCAAGGTGAATTCCATTGCCCTGGCGGCGGTAGTGGCTGAGGAGATGAAGAAGCAGGCCGGTCATGCTGAATGAAGTTCTGGATTTGGCTGCGGATCTGGCCATGGATGCGGCTTCCATAAAATTGGACGAGATATGGAATAACAAATTGGAAAAGCTAATAGAAAGAATCAGGAGGAAACAGGTAATGTCCATAAAAAGTTTGATCATCAATCCCGGTTCCACCTCCACTAAAATAGGTGTGTTTGAGGATGAGAACCTGCTGTTTGAAGAGACGCTGAGACATTCCACAGAGGAGATCGGCAGATATGCCAGTATTGTGGATCAGAAGGATTTCCGCAAAAAGATCATTACGGATCTGCTGGAGTCAAAGCAGTTTGACATAAAGAGCCTGAATGTGGTAGTGGGACGGGGCGGCATGCTCAAGCCCATCCCCGGAGGCACCTATGCGGTGACAGATGCTTTGCTTGAGGATCTGAAAAAGGGCGTGCAGGGCCAGCACGCATCCAATCTGGGCGGTATTCTGGCCAGAGAGATCGGAGATTCCATAGGAGCTCCCTCCTTTATTGTGGATCCGGTGGTGGTGGATGAGCTGATGCCCATCGCCAGGTATTCGGGGGTGCCGGAGCTTCCCAGAACCAGTGTATTCCATGCACTGAATCAGAAGGCGGTAGCCAAGAGATATGCCAGAGAGGCCGGAAAGCCCTATGAGTCCCTGCGTCTGATCGTGGTGCATATGGGAGGCGGCGTGTCTGTGGGCGCTCATGAAAATGGAAAAGTGGTGGATGTGTTCAACGCTCTGGACGGGGACGGCGCATTTTCACCGGAGCGGGCCGGGGCGGTGCCCAGCGGAGCGCTGATCAGAATGTGCTTTTCCGGGAAATATACCGAGAAGGAAGTCTATGGTAAGGTGGTAGGCAAGGGCGGCTTCAACGCATATCTGGGTACCAACGATATGCGGGAGGTGACCAAACGGGCCAACGAGGGAGACGAGAAAGCGGCGGAGGCCAAGCAGGCGTTTCTGCTTCAGGTATCCAAGGATATCGGTTCCATGGCCTGCGTGCTGAACGGAAAGGTAGACCAGATCATCGTTACCGGCGGTATTGCATATGGTGCGGATGTGGTGGCCGCTCTGAAGGAGAGGGCAGAGTGGATTGCGCCCTTTACCGTGTATCCCGGCGAGGATGAGCTTCTGGCGCTGGCCCAGGGCGCTCTGCGGGTGCTCAGGAACGAAGAGAAGGCTATGGAGTATTAAGGCTCTTTGACCAATTATATTACCTGAAAACTGACCCTGAAGCTGTGCAGCGGGGGCCGGACGGAGTTGTTTTCGTACAGACACCCGGGGCGGAGCCGTCTGCGGCGTCAGGGTTTTTGAATGAGAAAAAACCGTGAAGCGAAAGTTTAATATTTGGCAAAATATTTCCCCCATGAAGCTGATTCTGGGGGGTTATCTCCTTATTATACTGACCGGAACATTACTGCTGGCGCTGCCGGCGGCCACGAAGGGACCGGGGGGCACGCCGCTTTCCGACTGCTTTTTTACGGCTACGTCCGCCACCTGTGTCACGGGGCTGATCCGCTTTGACACCTATACCCACTGGACGCTGTTGGGCCAGCTGGTGATTCTCGGATTGATTCAGATCGGGGGCATCGGCTTTATGACGGTGGCTATTCTGGTGATGGTGTTCACCAGAAGAAAAATCGGGCTCAGTCAGCGGTCTCTGATGCAGAATTCCATCTCCGCGCCCCAGATCGGAGGCATTGTGAAGATGGCGAAGTTTATCGCGCTGGGAACGGCGCTGATCGAGCTGACAGGAGCGGTGCTTCTCAGCTTTTCCTTCATCCCCAGGTTCGGGTGGGCAAAGGGAATCTATTTTTCCGTCTTTCATGCGATTTCGGCTTTTTGCAATGCAGGCTTTGACCTGATGGGAGGGGTCACGGGAGAATGCTCTTCTCTGGTGGGAATGGCGGGAAACTGGTATGTGTGCATGGTGATTATGCTGTTGATTTTCATCGGAGGACTGGGCTTTTTTGTGTGGCATGATCTGGGCGCAAGAAGGTTTCGCTTCCGGTACCTGAACCTTCAGAGCAAAATGGTGCTGGCTGTAAGTACAGGGCTGGTGATTGCAGGAGCCCTGGCCATTCTGCTTTTGGAGTGGGGCGGGCCGCTGTATGCGGAACTGACCGGCGGTCAGCGCGTTCTGGCCAGCCTGTTCCAGTCCGTATCGGTGAGAACGGCCGGATTTAACACGGTGGATCTGGCGGGAATGACAGAAGGGGCTTTGTTTGTAATGATCTGCCTGATGATGATCGGAGGCTCCACAGGATCCACGGCAGGAGGCATCAAGACCACCACCTTTTGGATTCTGTGTATCAGTATTTTTGCCACCTTCCGGAGAAAAAAGAATATCGAGGTGTTCGGGCGCAGGATGGAGGAGGGAATCACCAGGACTGCTTCCTGTGTCTTTATGACCTATCTGCTGCTGTCTGTCACGGTTTCCGTGGTGATTTCCGCGGTGGAAAATATCCCTCTGCTGACGGCGCTGTTTGAATCCGTTTCCGCCGTGGCCACAGTGGGGCTGACCCTGGGGATCACGCCCGGAGTGGGAATGGTATCCAAGCTGCTGCTGGCCTTTTTGATGCTGTGCGGGCGGGTGGGATCCATCACCATGCTGCTGGCTTTTTCTTCGGAGAAACGGGTGACAAATTCCAGGCTGCCTCTGGAGAAGGTGCAGGTGGGATAAGGCGGAGGCGCCGTTGATCCATATATGTGCCGAAGGGGCACAGGAGGTATCGTATGAAGTCTATTTTGATTATCGGACTGGGACGGTTCGGGCGTCATATGGCGCAGACCTTTTTGGAGAAGGGTCATGAGGTGATGGCAGTGGATCACAGTGAGGACAGAGCGGATGCCGCCGTGGGCAGCATCCACCAGATCCTTATCGGAGATGCCACGGACGAAAGGTTTATGGAGTCTCTGGGGATCAGCAATTTTGACCTGGCGGTCATTGCCATCGGTGAGAATTTCCAGACGGTACTGGAAATCACGGTGCTGCTCAAGGATCTGGGCTGTAAATATATTGTGGCCCGGGCTACCCGGGACGTGCATAAGAAGCTGCTTTTGCGGAACGGAGCGGACTACGTGTCCTACGCGGAGCGGGAGGTGGCCGAGCGTCTGGCCATCAAATTCGGAGCGGACAATATATTTGATTATGTGGAGCTGACCCCGGAGATCGGGATCTACGAGATCGCGGCGCCCAGGGCCTGGCTGGGAAAAAGCATGGTGGAGCTGTCTATCCGCACCAAGTATCATGTGAGCGTCCTGGCCACCAAGCGGCAGAACCAGATCTATCCTCTGCCCCATCCGAGTCATGTGTTTGCGGAAGAGGAAAGCATTATGGTTATGGGAACGGCCAGAGATATTGAGGCCATCACCTGATATGTGAACAGAGCAGTGAAAGGACGAGGCGGCATCTTCCCTTACGGGAGGACGCCGCCTTTGTTTTGATCCGGAAAAATCAGATATCAAACTTAAAATAATTCTTTGCATTGTAATAGGAAATGTTTTTAACAATTTCGGACAGGACTTCCATGTCCGCAGGAAATTCTCCGTTTTCCACCCAGCCGCCGATCAGGTTGCAGAGGATGCGCCGGAAATATTCATGTCTGGTATAGGACAGGAAGCTTCGGGAATCCGTCAGCATGCCTACGAAGCCGGACAGGTTGCCCATATTGGCCAGCGCCGTCATTTGATCCTGAATGCCGGCCTTGTGGTCGTTGAACCACCAGGCGCTTCCCTGCTGGATCTTGGCCACGGCGGTGGAGTCCTGGAAACAGCCCAGAACTGTGCTGATGGACTGATTATCGTTGGGATTTAAGCTGTACAGGATGGTCCTGGGAAGCTCCCGGGTCAGGCACAGCGCGTTGAGGAAATCCGCCATCTGATTGGAGGGAGCGTAGTTGTTGATACAGTCAAAGCCGGTGTCGGGTCCCAGCTTTTCGTAGGCCAAGGTATTGTTGTCCCGTTTACAGCCGTAGTGCAGCTGCATGGCCCAATCCAGTCTGTGGTATTCTCTGCCTGCAAAAAGCATGAAGGCGGTCTTGAATTTCATCTCTTCCTCATGGGTAAGGATCATCCGGTTCAGACGCTTCAGGAAGATGGCTTCCACCTCATCATCGGAGGCAGGGCAATACATGACATATTCCAGTCCATGGTCGGACACTCTGCAGCCCATGGAGGCAAAAAATTCCATACGCCGTTTCAGGGCCTCCCGCAGAGCCCGGAAGGAAGAAATTTCAGGCAGGCCGGTGAGGGCGGCCAGCTGATCCAGATAATCCAGATAGTCGGGCTTTTCGATGTTCATTGCCCGGTCAGGTCTCCAGGCGGGGAGCACCTTTACGTCAAAGTCCGGATCTTCCGCCAGCTTTTTGTGCCATTCCAGAGAATCAATGGGATCGTCGGTGGTACAGATCAGGGTTACATTGCTTTGCCGGATGAGATTGCGCACGCTCATAGAGGGCTGAGCCAGCTTTTCATTGCAGAGCTTCCAGACCTGGTCCGCCGTCTTCTGATTCAGCACGCCATTGTATCCGAAGTAGCGCTGAAGCTCCAGATGGCTCCAGTGAAAGAGGGGATTGCCGATGGCGCTTCCCAGACACCGGGCCCATGTGCAAAACTTGTCGTAGTCGGAAGCGTCTCCGGTAATATATTTTTCCTCTATGCCGCAGGAACGCATATAGCGCCACTTGTAATGATCGCCGCCCAGCCAGACCTGGGTAATATTTTCAAACTGGCGGTCTTCGGCGATCTCCCTGGGATTAATGTGGCAGTGGTAATCCAGTATCGGGGTGGTTTCCGCGTAATCGTGAAACAGTCTGGCGGCTGTTTCCGTTTCCAGAAGAAAGTCTTTGTCCAAAAATGCCTTCATGTTTTTCCTCCATTTAAAAATCACTTTGTTAACATGGTTATTTTATGAGATCATCTGTCGGGGATCATATCGAATTGCTGCGATATGCCCTCAACGTGTAGTGCCTCGGTGAATGAGCTCGCCGGAAAAAACAGCTTTTTTCGGCATTTCGTTTCCGGCCAGGACCCCCATGAGAGTGGTGACCAGGTGCTGACAGAGGGTTTCCAGCCGGGTGTCGATGCTGGTCAGCTCGGGATCGCTGCAGCAGGAGAGCATGGAATTGTTGTACCCTGTCACGGAAAAATCCTCCGGAATCCTCAGTCCTGCCTGTTTGGCGTACTTTACGGCGGCGAGAGCCAGGGAATCGTCGGAGGCGATGACACCGTGAAAGCAAAGGCCGTTTTCCCGAAGTCTCTTCAGGTGCGCCGTCATGGACAGGATGTCTTCCCTAGAGCCGCTGTATCGGCAGATCAGACGTTCATCCGGAAATCCTGCCTCCTCCATGGCAGCTCGAAAGCCTGCCAGCTTTTTTTGTCCGCTGTAGGAGCCGGAGTTGTAAAAATATAGAATATCCCTTACCCCTGTGCGCAGCATCTGACCGGCGGCCTCATACATGGAGGAGAAATCGTCCGAGACGATGCTGTATACATTGGGGCGGTCCAGGACGGCATTTAAAAGCATCACGGGAAGCTGCGCAGCGGCATCGGCAATGTATCGGTTATCCTCGTTCCGGTCATGGACGAAATTGGATCCCGTGAGTATAACCGCGTCCACCTTTTTGCCGATCAGCAGATTCATGGAAGCCACCTTGGCCTCAGGCTCATAGCCGGTACAGCAGAGAATACAGTCATAGCCGTTGGCACGCAGCTTCTGTTCAATATAGTATACAGCCTTGGCCAGGTACAGGTCGGAGCTGTCCGCGCACAAAATGCCGATGGTCTTCATGGTGTTGAGCCCAAGCCCTCTGGCAAAGGCATTGGGCGTATAGCCATATCTCTCGATGGCATCCATCACCTTCTGTCTGGTCTTTTCGCTCACGCGGCTGCTTCCGTTCAGCACTCGTGAGACGGTGGCGATGGATACGCCTGCCTTTTCGGAAATGTCGTATATGGTCATAGACCGTCTGCCTCTCTGCACAATCCTTACAATTCCCGGTTTTCAGGGATTTAAACTACAAAAAAATTATATCCAACCGGGATTCCTTTTGCAAGATATTTTTTACAGTACAGGATTTAGGTTTCGCTCACGGCCGCGAGGTGTTTTTGTGCGCTGTTTGCACAAAAACCCGAGACAGCACGCGCTGAGCATCAAGCTGCTAGCAACAGTGCGAATGTATAGTTGACATCTGTTCTCTGCTGTGTCACTATATTACCAGACAATAATATTCAGCGCAGCAGCCAATATTGCTCAATAATGTTTGGAACTGGTGAATATGAGCGCAGATTTGAGGTGACAAAAGATGATTCATATCGCCGTCTGTGATGACGATAAGAAAATGGGAAAATGTATGAGGAACTTGGCGGAGGAGTGCTGCCGGAATCTGGGACAAATCTGCAAAAGCAGGCTGTTCACTGACGGAAATGCGCTTCTGTATGAGGCAGAGGACGGAGCGCACTTCGACCTTCTGCTGCTGGATATCGAGATGCCGGAGTTGGACGGCATGTCGCTGACCACCGCAATCCGCCGATTCCTCCCGGAGGTAACTGTCATCTTTGTGACATCTTATGGGAAATATGTGTATGAAGCCTTTAAGGTGCAGCCCTACCGTTACGTGATAAAGGGACAGATTCAGGAGATGCTGCCAGAGGCTGTGGGGGATGCAGTAAGGAAGATTCTGGACGAAGAGGGGAAATTCTATATCGCTGAGAACCAGTGGACATTGGAAAAGATTTATATACGGAATATCGTATACATATGGCACAAAGACAAATACGCATACATTGAAAAGCTTGACGGGACACAGACAAAGGTTCGAAAGACACTGCGCCAGGTATATGGGGAATTGCCGGAGGGAGATTTTGTATGGGCTGACAGAGGATGCATCATGGCTCTGGCGCAGATAGAAAGGATTACAAATGAGGAAATCTTTCTGAGAAACGGCGAGAAAAAGAATTTCGGCAGAGAGAAGATGACAGAGATTAAGGGGAAGCTCCGGGAGTACTGGACGAAAAAGGAGGGGATTGGATGATATCGTTGCTGGCACAGCTGGTAGATGTGGTCTGTACCTTTAATGAAGCGTTTTGGCTGTGGAGATATGTTGATCTGCTCTATGAGCGTAGGAAGAGGCGGGGAATCCTGGAACGGGAGAGATGGCTTGTGCCAGGGATACAGATGGGATGCTATGTGATCCTTGTAATTGCCATGAACTCTTTTATCAGTCTGGTATCGCCTTATACGGTTCATATTTTGTTTGTGCAGAGTGTGGTGGCTGTTTGCGTTTTCTGGAAATGTAATATATGGAATGGAATAGCTGTTGTAGGCGGATATATGCTTGCCCTCAGTGTCGTAGGGGTAACGGAAGTATCTATCACAGGTGTGCTGGGGGGTGATGTCCTGATTCGGCAGACTACGGCTGAGACGGGATGGATTCGGGTTATTTATCTGTGCATAGGAGGACCAATCTGGTATGGGTTGAACCGTCTGGTGTATGGACTGCTGAAAAAGAAAAAGGTCAACACTGCCAGCTTGAGATATCTTGCTTATCTGTCTGTGATAGGATTGGTGGGCTTTACGAATATTATTTTACAAATGCTTTCTGGTTTTGATGTTCAAATTAATATAATATGGTATGCTTTTCTTTTTTTCATAGCCCTTGGTATATTGGGAGGGTATTATAAAATAAAGAACCAGCAGACGCGGGAGCGCATGCGCATGCTGGATGAACAGAACAGGATGCTGGAAAGCAAGTATGGAGAAATCAGCGCCCTTTACCATGAAAATGCCAGAAACTATCACGACTTAAGCCATCATTTGACAGTCATCTTACATATGATAGAGGAGGGAAAGGAGAGAGAGGCCAGGCAGTATATTATCAGCCTGAAGAAATCGGTACAGCCCGTTACAATCAGGATAAGGACAGGAATCGATGTGATGGATGTGGTATTGAGCGAAATGGAAAAAAGAGCGGCGGACAAGGGAATCGCCATTACCATGCACATCCAGATGTTGTCAGAGGAGCTTCCCATAGAGAAGAGGGATTTGTGCGCGTTGTTTGCAAACCTTCTGGAGAATGCGGTGGAGGCGGCGGAGAAGGAGATTTCCGTTGTCTTGAAAAACGTGAACAGTATGCTGCTGATACATGTACAGAATGATTACAGCATGGAACCAGTCTGGAGGAGCGGACATTTCCAGAGCCATAAATCAGACTCAGCATACCATGGGTGGGGAACCCAGAGCATAGAGTATGTGGTGCAGAAATATCAAGGAAGCATGGAATACAGAACAAATGATGGGATATTTTGTGTGGACATTATGATAAGTCTCTGATGAAAGAACAGTGCTGACGCCGATTTAACCTTAAAAATCTTTGGAATCGATATAGAATGCGAATTATAGGTCAAAAAACAGGCTTTGAAAGTCAAGTTTCCGCAAATATTGATTTTGTTTATATAATAATACTAAAACAGGCTGATGCGGGGATACATACGGAAAAACAACTGTATTTAGGGGAAAAGGCGAATGAATGATAAAGTAATTAGTGTAAGAAATATACACAAAGAATTTAAGCTGACACGTCAGCAAAAAAAGAAAATGGGCCTTGATAATGATAAAGTTATAGCAGTGGATAATATCTCCTTTGATATATATAAAGGGGAGATTTTATGTATTTTGGGCACAAACGGGGCAGGAAAAACAACAACACTTCAAATGTTGGCTACATTATTGAAACCCAATTCGGGAGAAATATATTATGGAGACAAGAATTTATCTGTTAATATTGTGGAAATAAGAAAAAGAATTGCCTTTTTGACAACAGAATTACGGTTAGATGATGCTTTCTCGGCAAATTATCTTTATGATTTTTTTTCTTCTCTTTATGAAGTTCCCAAAGATATTGCAGTGGAGAGGAAAAAGAAAGTATTTAAAATGCTTGGCATAGACTTGTTTTCAGAAATTAAAATTGGGAATTTGTCAACAGGGATGAAACAAAAAGTCTCTATTGCCATATCGCTTGTACATAATCCTGATATCCTGATTTTTGACGAGCCAACCAATGGGTTGGATATTCTGGCTGCGAGGGATATCATTGATTTCCTTTTAAAAGAGAAAGAACGGGGCAAAACATTAATTGTATCAACTCATATTTTTGAGTTAGTAGATAAAATTGCCGACAGGGTAATCATGATTGATAATGGAAGAATAATTTATGAAGGTACATATGCTGATGCCCAAAAAGATGGAGGAATTGAAAAGAAATTTTTTGACCGGTATGATAAGGGGAGAATGTAATATATGATAAGCATGGCGATAAAAATTGCGCTCAAGGAATTAAAAAAATATTGGGGAAATAAAAAGATAATATTTTCTACATTATTATTACCTGGATTGGTTATTTTTATGGTTTACTCAATTCTTGGCATAATTTCTGAAAAACAAGCGAATAATGCGGAATTTAGCACTGCTTATCTGGTTGATGTGCCGGATTCCTTTGAAGAGAAGGTACTGCAGACACCGATATCTGTCCAAAAAGCAGCCAGAGAAGAAAGTTCTGATATAAAACAGAGAATAATAGATCAAGATAAGAGCATACTGGTTATTTTTGATGAAATGTTTACAGAACAGGTTTTGATGGGGGATGAACCTAACGTGGAAGTGTATTACAACTCCGTGGTTTCTTCGTCGGTTTTGTCTTATAACCAAGTCATACAATTATTATCAGATTATAAAGACGAATATTGCAGAAGTTTTACGATTAATCAGGATAGTAATATTCATGATATTGTAAAAAATGAAGATCGTATGGGAAAAAATATTTCATCAATGCTGCCAATGCTGATTGTTACCTTGGTTTTTTCTGCATGTATGGCTGTGTCTGCAGAATCTTATGCAGGTGAAAAAGAGAGGAAAACTTTGGTCAAATTATTAGCGACACCGATAGATAGAAAGTCAATTGTTTTAGGCAAGTCATTATCACTTGGTATTTTAGCACTGGTCAGCGGTTTGTCAAGTTTTATCGGGGCAATTTTTTCATTGCCTAAATTATATGCATTTAAAGGGAAAAATATTTTGGAGATATATCAAGGCGGGCATGTGGCATTAATTATTTTGGATATATTCTCGTTAGCTATTCTTTTGGTAACTATTATGTCTCTGATTTCGGCGAGGTCCAATACGGTAAAAGAGGCAACGACAACTCTGTCACCGTTTGGCGGCGTGGCAATGTTGATTGGGATGACAAGTATTATGCAATCAGAACCTGCCCAAAGCATATTGTGTTATCTGGTCCCGATATATAACAATGTACAGGCCTTGTATGGAATCCTTATTTTTGATTTTTCGGGGCGTGATTACATTGTTATGGTTTGCATTAATTTATTTTATACAGCATTATTTGGGTACATTCTTGCAAATATGCTTTCTGACGAAAAAATTATGTATTCGTAAAGAAATCGCATAACCCGATACTGCCTGCGCCGGGCATCATGCTGCTTGAACGGCGAAGCCATGAAAAGTACCTAACGGATTTGGGGGCTTGACGGAAAGGGGGAAGGGACGTAAAATGAAAAATGTAAGTGCTTACATTTTTCGGGCGGAATGCATGGAGGGCGAGTATGCAGGTTTTGAACAGAGAAATTACAGGGAAAAAGGAACGGCCTGTACGGGTAGTGCAGTTCGGGGAGGGAAATTTTCTCCGGGCATTTGTGGATTACATGATCGACATTACTAATGAAGAGGGAGGGTTTGACGGCGATGTCGTGCTGATCAAGCCCATCAAATTCGGGAGTCTTGAGCCGTTTCACAGACAGGACTGCCAGTATACGGTATCTCTGCGGGGCATGGTGGAGGGCCGCGCCCGGGTGCTTGACAGGCAGGTGACCAGTGTGGCAGATGCCGTGGACGCCTATGGAGAGTATGAAAAGTATATGGCGCTGGCGGAGATTGACACGCTGCGGTTTGTGGTGTCCAACACTACGGAGGCCGGAATTGTGTTTCACGACGGAGACCGGTTTGAGCTGGAGCCGCCTGTAAGCTTTCCGGGAAAGCTTACCAAGTTTTTGTATCACAGATACGAATTTTTCCATGGAGATCCGGAAAAAGGACTTGTGATGCTGCCCGTGGAGCTGATCGATGATAACGGAATCATGCTGAAAAAGTGCGTGCTGCAGCTGATCGAATTGTGGAAGCTGGGGGAGGATTTTCGGGAGTGGGTGGAGCAGGCCTGTGTATTTACTTCCACGCTGGTGGACCGGATCGTCACCGGCTATCCCCATGACACTATAGAGGAGGAGTGGGAAAAGCTGGGCTATGAGGACCGGCTCATGGTGACCGGCGAGCCCTTTGCCCTGTGGGTTATCGAAAGCGCCCGGGACATCAGCGGGGAATTTCCGCTTCCCCAGGCGGGGCTGCCCGTGATCTTTACCAAGGATCAAAAGCCCTATAAGCAGAGGAAGGTGCGCATTCTCAACGGAGCGCATACCTCCTTTGTGCCGGCTTCCTATCTTTGCGGCAACGACACGGTGAAGGAGTCCATGGACGATCCGGATATCCGTCTCTTTATGGAAAAGACCATCTATGAAGAGGTGATTCCCACGCTGACGCTTCCCAGGCAGGAGCTGGAGGAATTTGCGGAGGCGGTGATCGCCCGGTTCAATAATCCCTATGTAAAGCATGCGCTGCTGTCGATTTCTCTGAACTCCGTGTCCAAATGGAGGGCCAGATGCCTGCCCAGCCTTTTGGGCTATGTGGAACAAAGGGGAAGTCTGCCGCCCAGGCTGACTTTTTCCCTTGCGGCGCTGATGGCGTTCTATCAGGGCAGCGAAATTCGGGACAAGGCCCTGATAGGACATCGGGAAGGGCAGGAGTACAGCATTCTGGATGATGGAAATGTATTGGAGTTTTTCCGCGAGCATTGCCAGGAGGATGCCTGGGGGTTTGTTTCGGCTTTTCTGGGGAAAACAGATTTCTGGGGCCGGGATCTGAACGAAGTGAAAGGGCTTACAAAAGCCGTGGCGGCATATCTGGAGGATATCAGAGAGAAAGGCATGAGGGCGGCGCTGTGCAGAATTTCCTGAAGATAAACGAAAACGATAATGTGGTGGTGGCGCTGAGGGCCATTTCGGCGGGAGAGTGTATTTCCACAGAGGTTCAGGGAGTCGTCCGGGAGATTGCCGCGTTGGAGGAGATTCCCCAGGGGCATAAGATGGCGATTCAGGATATCCCGGAGGGCGGGAGGGTGGTCAAGTACGGCTATGCCATCGGCATCGCATTCAGATCCGTGAGGGCGGGAGAGTGGATCCACACCCACAATTTGAAGACCGGTCTTGGGGATTTGCTGGAGTATACCTATGAGCCTGTGCCGGAGGTGCCGGACGCAGGGAATATTTCCCGGAAAAGCAGCGGGTCCCAGGCAGAGAGTGGATCTCAGGAGAAAGGATCCCAGGCAGAGAGTGGATCTCAGGAGGAAGGATCCCAGGCGGAGAGCGGATCTCGGGCGGAGGAAGCATCTCGGGCGGAGAGCGTGTCCCAGGTGGAGGAAGCATCTTGGGCGGAGAGTGCATCCGCCCGGGAGAAAAATACGTTCTGGGGCTTTCCGCGCCCGGACAACCGGGCAGGAGTCCGCAACGAAATCTGGGTGATTCCCACCGTGGGCTGTGTAAATAATGTAGCGGAGGCCATTGCCGGAAAAGCCAATGCATATGTGAAGGGCAGCGTGGAGGATGTCATTGCCTTTTCCCACCCTTACGGCTGTTCCCAGATGGGGGAGGATCAGGAGTGCACCAGAAGGATTCTGGCGGACCTCATCCGACATCCCAACGCAGGCGGGGTGCTGGTGCTGGGCCTGGGCTGTGAAAACAGCAGCATTCAGGTGTTGAAATCCTATCTTGGCGAATATGATGAGAGCCGGGTCAGATTTTTGCAGGCCCAGGATTGTGAGGATGAGATTACAGAGGGCGTGGAGCTGATAAAAGAGCTGATAGAGCAGGCGTCGTGCCTTCGGAGAGAGCTCGTGAGCATCGATAAGCTGGTGGTAGGGCTGAAATGCGGCGGCAGCGACGGCCTCTCGGGCATTACGGCCAATCCGCTGACAGGCAGGTTTTCAGACAGGCTGATTCAGGAGGGCGGCTCCACGATTCTCACGGAGGTGCCGGAAATGTTCGGAGCGGAGACCATTCTGATGAATCGCTGCGCGAATCGGGAGCTGTTTAGGCAGACCGTGGATATGATCAACGATTTTAAAAATTATTATAAGCGCCATGGTCAGACCATCTATGAAAATCCGTCTCCGGGAAATAAGGAGGGCGGCATATCCACCCTGGAGGATAAATCTCTGGGATGTACCCAGAAATCGGGAAGCGCGCCCGTCAGGGGAGTGCTGCAGTATGGGGAGAGGGTGAGCGTGCCGGGGCTGAATCTGCTGTGCGCCCCGGGCAACGATCTGGTGGCGGCCACGGCCCTGGCGGCGGCCGGAGCCCAGATCATTTTGTTTACCACCGGGCGGGGTACACCCTTTGCTTCTCCGGTGCCTACGGTGAAGATATCCACCAACTCTGCCCTGGCGGGGAAAAAGGCAAATTGGATCGACTTCAATGCCGGCGTGCTGGTGGAGGGCCGTGGGATGGAGGAGCAATCGGAGGCGCTTTTTAACTATGTGCTGGAGGTGGCTTCCGGGAAAAGGGTATGCAGCGAGGAGGCCGGATTTCATGATATGGCCATCTTTAAGCAGGGAGTTACATTGTAATTCAAAGCGACGCCTCTAAAAGACGGATCAGTCTTTCCCGGGCGTCCAGCAGGACAGATCCCTGGCAGGTATATTCCCGGAAGCTGGTACACACGCTGCGGATCAGCGCTTCCGTTTCCCCTGGAGCTGTCCGGAAGGCCTGCTCCAGCAGCTCCCAGTCCTCTGCGCCGGAGCGCTGGGCCTCAAAGCGCATGCTTTTCAAAGGGCCCTGAGAGCCGGGATATACAATGTGGGCATCTCCGGCGGGCAGCAGTGCGCCCTTGTGGGGACAGCAGGCGCTGTGCCATATGTCATCCCCGATATAATAGTTGAAGCCCCAATGAAGGAATCCGGACAACCGGTACAATGCCCCCATCCACATGACCGCCCTGCTGGCGGTGAGGGGCAGATCCATACTGCGGTTCATAATAGGGCCGGCGGGGAAGGCGCAGGTATAAAACCACATTTCCTCTCCGGCTTCCTTCAGTGTCTCGTAAGCCTCACGCCATTTTTCATAGGTATCCTGCTTGGGAACCCAGATATCAATGCCGCCTCCCAAATTGGTGGTTTCCACTGCGTCGATGATGGGGACGCCCGGCAGGAATTTCCGGCACATTGAGGCCAGAATACGGTAGGTATGATCGTTATAGGTCTGAGGCTCGTCCGCCAGTGCCTGGGCCATGCGGCCCTGCCAATGGTTTGCCTGTATGATCTTTTTCCATTGCCGGAAGTACCTTTGTATCTGCAGATAGCCCTCCGGTGTGGTGATGCCGGTTTTCTGGTCCCAGGAAGGATAGTATTCGCTGGTGTTCCAGGCATGCCAGTGGGCGATATGTCCTCCGCACAGCCAGGGTGCGCCTTCCTCCGCGGCAATCTGTCCGGCTCTCTGTGCCAGAGTAAAGTCAAAGCCTGACAGCACCCCGCCCTCCCATACAGCTTCCCCTGCCGGCAGGAGAATATGGGTACAGCGCATATGCAGCTGTGCCCGGACATACTGCCGGAACAGCTCCCAATAGGCCGCGCTGCCCTTTTCTACGGCGTGCTGGGACGCAAGATTGTCATAGTCAAAAAAGTTCAGCATTCCCACGGCGCCCTCTCCGGGCGGCGGAACCTGTGCGGCGCTTACCCGGCACCGTACAGGGATGACTGCTTTTTCGGTAAGGCGCAGGGCCCCGGTATACGTGCCCGGAGGCGTCATGGAGGAGGCCTCTGCGCACAGATACAGGGCCTGACGTCCCCCGGGCAGGGGGCCGTCCAGGGGACGCAGGGCATCATAGACGTCAAAAGGCGCTTTTTTCGTCACGAATTCCCGGCAGGTATCATAATCTGTGGTGGTCATCAGGTCGGCGGAGGTGTTTTCATTGACCCCTGCCGGTAAGAGCTGATAAAGGAGGAGCTTTGGGCCATCGCCGTTTTCCCAGCTGAAGCGGGGAGTGGTCTCCTCAGGAAGGTCGCACAAAATCTGCGCCGCCCCATGCCCGCCCCGGGGCGCAGTCAGCTCCACAGAGGATGTGCTGCTGTGGGAGGAGTCGGGGAAAAGCCAGTCGGTGTCGGTAAAAACGGAATACTGCATGGAATGATACATCATAGGAATCCTTTCTGTGTTTTCTGGATTTTTTGTAGTTGGTTCCGCGGCTATGGTTCCGGGACCTTTGGTTCCACAGCCGGGAGCAGAATCGTTACCTTTGTTCCCTGTCCCGGAACGCTTTCACAGAACAGACCATAGGGATCGCCGTACACAATGTGCAGACGGTCACAGATATTGCGCACGCCGTAACCGCCCTCCGTTTCGGTGTTTCCGGGAGAAGAGGGTGAAAAATTTGCCAGCCGGGCAGCCTCGTCCATTCCCGCGCCGTCATCCTCGACGGTAATCCGGAGCAGTCCGCCCTCCCGCCGGGTGCACACCCGGATGGTGCCGGTTTTCGAGGGCTTTTCAAAAATTCCGTGAATCATTGCGTTTTCGATCAATGGCTGCAGGATGATCTTGATTACCTGGCACCGGCCGGCACTTTCGTCCAGCTGCCATTCCGTCTGCAGCCGGTTGTCAAAGCGCATATTCTGAATTTCCACATACAGCCGGGCGTGCCGGATCTCGTCCGCCAGCGGGATCACCTCTTTCCCGTGACTGAGGGAGGCCCGGTAAAACTGTCCCAGGGAGCGTACCATGCGGCTGATCTCCGGCACGTTCCGGGAGATGGCGGTGCAGTTGATCAGATCCAGGGAATTGTAGAGGAAATGAGGGTTGATTTGGGCCTGCAGGGCCTTCAGCTCAAGGTGCTTGATCTGCCGGGCATATTCTACCCGCTCCTCCATAAGGCTGTCCATGCGGTCCATCATCCGATCAAAGCCGCCCATCAGCTGTGCGATCTCGTCGTCGCCCTCCGGCATCAGCCGGGTGCGCACATTTCCCTGCTCCACTGCTTCCATGGTTTTTGCAAACAGGGAAATCCTGTTCAGGGTGGATTGACTGATGGCGTAGGCCAGCAGGTACGCCGCAACGCCGAGCAGTATTACCACCGCCAGCATTTCCAGCCGCAGCTCCCGGCTGAGCCGGAACACACCGGCGGCGGGCAGAATGACCGCCATGCGCCAGTCTGTGCCCTCCAGCTCCCTCCATTGGGCGTAATACCGCCGCCTTTCCCACTCCACAACCTCCCAGCCGCCGCCGGACGCCGGCAGACTTCGGGCAAGTCCCATCTGCTCCTGCTCCGTCAGGCCTGTGTCCGAGGCGCACAGAACCTGTGTCCCCCGCAGAAGCAGCAGCGTGCCGTTTTCCACCACGGGAGGTGCGTTAAAATATTGAAGGATATATGACGCATCCGCATCCGCCCGCAGCACGGCCAGCGGTTCCATGACCGCCCGGGGATTGTAGATGACCTGCATGGCGGAAAACAGATGCTCGTCCTCCGGCTGGCCGGCAAAGTCAGCCGGAGAAAACCAGCTCCGCCGGCTGTCCCGGCAGGCGGTCCGATACCAGTCGGTTTCCGATACCTTGTCCGCCTGCAGAATATTATTCTGTCCGGAGGCGTACAGATAATCATTGTCCGCATACAGGCGGATCCCGGCTACGCCGGACAGCTTGCGAAGGTGCTGAAAGGTCTGGGCAAGCTTGTCGGAATCCTCCAGGCGCTTAATGTAGGTAATGTCCTTGGGATCATTGGAGGCCATGGCGTACACCAGAGGGTCGGCGGAGAGTATGTCCAGCACCTCATCCAGCTTGTCCAGGGCCTGCTGTACCGAGGTTGCGGAGCTGTCAAAGGCATTCTGGGCGGCGGAAAAAGTCTGCTCCCGGGCCACGCTGCGGATACGGAAATAGGAATACAGCGTAAACAGCCCCAGGGGCAGCACCACCAGAAGAAAAAAGGCGCACAGCAGCTTGGTTTTCAGCCTGCCATGCTCCGGGGTAAACCAATGTAACCGGATTTTTTTCATGTTTCCTCAATTTCCGCGATGCTTTTCCCGGTATTCTCTGGGTGTAAGGCCCGTCGTCCGGGTAAAAAGCTTTGCAAAATATTTACCGTCTATATAGCCCACGGCCCGGGCAATCTCATAGAGCTTTTGCTCCGATCCGGCCAGAAGCTTTTTCGCCTGTTCCAGCCGCAGCTGCGTCAAACGCTGGTTAATGGTTTTTCCGCAGCTTTTTTTATACAAGGAGCACAGATAAGCATTGGTATAGCCCAGGCTGCAGGCTACGTCCTGGACGGCCAGTCCGCAGTCGCTGTACCTTTGTCTCAGAACCTGTTCCACCCGGGAGACGATATCTGTTTCCCCGGGACTGGCGGCGGCAAAATAATCCCGGGCTGTCTGGAGAAGGACGCCCCAGAGCTGTTCCGGGGTTTCCTGCTTTACGGCCAGGTACAACAGAGAATCCGCCCGCCGGGTAATGGCCGTCACGTTGTAGGTCTGGGCCCCGTTCAGAAAAAGGAATATGATTTGACAGTAGACATGGCGCAGGTATTCCGGATCCCCACATCGGGCAAGCTCCCGGTAGAGCCTGCCCAGAGCCGCCTCTGTTTTTTCCTTTTCTCTGTGCCGGATCAGGCCGTCAAGGGCGGACAGCCGTTCACTGATCTTTGCTTTTCCGTCTTCCGGGCAGTCTTCATCGGAGGGCTGGGCCAGGAGGGAGCGGGGGGTGAAGCTTTCCAGCAGCTGCCGTTCCTGGACGATTTCGGTCAAGATCCGGGTGAGCTCCTCAAGATCAATGGGCTTTTCCACATAGCTGGCGGCTTTCAGCCGGATAGCCCCCTTTAAATAGTCTTTGTCCGAATATCCGCTCAGGAAAATGAACTGACAGCCAGGGCAGAAGGAGCGGACAGCCTCCGCCGCCTCCAGACCGGATTTGCGGGGCATTTTCACGTCGCTGATCAGGATATCCGGATGGCAGATCCTGGCCTGCTCCACCACTTCGTCTCCGTCGGATGCTTCCACAATATTCGTTACGCCCAACTGATCCCAGGGCAGGTGGTCTCTCAGTACCGTTCGGGGCATCGTTTCGTCGTCCGCTATCAAAACTGTCAATCCCATGCCGCGTTTCCTCCTATAGTACAGTGTTTTGTTTGTTATAATAATACAAAAAGCAGCGCGAAAAATCAATGTGTTTCGGCAATTTAACGACAAAATGGAAAATGTCGCAAAAGAACCCTCTTTTCAATATTTTGAACCGTTGTTTCGGGAGAATATCCCTGATAATGTAAAAATATACAAACACACCGTGCAGGTGTATGGCCCGATCAGAGAGGGGGAAGCTTGTGAAGAAAAAAAATCATCTGTTTTTGCAGGATCTGAAACGGAACTGGGTGAAATGGCTTATGCTGGCGCCCGCTGCGGTAACTGTCATCCTGATGTGCTACGTCCCCATGACCGGCATTGTGCTGGCATTCAAAGAATATAACTACCACGACGGAATTTTCGGCAGTCCCTGGGTGGGCTTGAAAAATTTTCAGTATTTTTTTCAGTCGGGAAAGGCCTGGACCACCACCCGCAACACCATTCTCTATAACATGGCATTTCTGTGCGTAAACACTGTGCTGCAGATCACCTGTGCCATCATGCTCAGTGAAGTGGTGGGAAAGAAATTTAAGCGCCTTACCCAGTCCGTCATGTTTTTGCCCTACTTTATTTCCTGGGTGGTGGTAGGGGCTTTTGTCTATAACCTGTTCAATTATGAATTCGGCGCGGTCAACACCTTTCTGAAAAATGCGGGTCTTAATCCTGTGGATATTTACTCCAACAAGGCGGCATGGCCGTTTATCCTTGTGGCCTTCAGCGCCTTTAAAAATGTGGGTTATGGCACGGTGATGTATCTGGCCAGTATCGTCAACATAGACCCTCACCTGTTTGAAGCGGCGGAGGCGGACGGCGCCAGCATGTGGCAGAAGATCCGCCACATTACCCTCCCCTGCATCCGTCCGACCATTGTTATCCTGTTTCTGCTGGCCATCGGTACAATTATGAAGGGTGATTTTCAAATGTTCTGGCAGGTGACGGGCAATAATCCCATGGTGCTGGAGACCACGGATGTGATTGACACTTATGTAACCCGTTCGCTGCTGACCCTTCAGGAGTTCGGCATGACCAGCGCCGCCGGACTGTATCAGTCGGGGATTTCCTTTATTCTGGTTCTGATTGCAAACTTTCTGGTGAAAAAGGTCGAACCGGACTATGCTTTATTCTGATACGGGTGTGACGTAAAGGAGGATGACATTATGCGCAAACTGAAGGATGCCAACGGCAGGACCATGGGACGGGACAGAATCGTGTTTAATATGCTTGCCTATGTGGTGCTTGCCTTGCTTTCTCTGATCTGTCTGCTTCCCTTTTGGCTTGTGGTCAGCGGCTCCTTTTCCGACCAGCGGTCCATTCAGCTTGGCGGTTATCAGCTGATTCCGCAGAATTTTTCTCTGGATGCATATAAAATGCTGTTTCGCATTCCGGGGGAGCTGCTGCGGGCCTACGGTGTCACGATTTTTGTGACCGGGGCGGGTACGCTGCTGGGACTGCTTTTTACCAGCATGGCGGCCTATGTGCTGGCGTGCCGGGAATTCCGCTACCGTTATCAGGTATCGTTTTTCTTTTACTTTACCTCTATTTTCGGCGGCGGACTGGTACCCTGGTATATTTTTAATACCAAATACCTGCGTTTTCACAATAATATTATTTCGCTGATTGTTCCCATACTGATCAACGTTACCTATCTTCTGATCCTGAAAAGCTATATGATGAATATTCCCCAGGGGCTGTACGAATCCGCCCGTCTGGACGGTGCGGGGGACTGGATCATATACTGGCGGATCGCCATGCCGCTGTGCAAGGCGGGACTGGCAACGGTGGGACTGTTTATCGCGTTGAATTACTGGAACGACTGGTACAATGCCATGCTGTTTCTGGACGAGGGGCGCAAGGATCTTTATCCGCTGCAATACTTTTTGAATAATATTCTGACTAAGGCGCAGGCCATCAACGCCGCCGCGGCCCGCAGCGGAATTCCCGCCAGCGATGTGCCCAGCGAGCCCATGAAGCTGGCCATGACTGTGGTGGCTACGGGTCCCATTGTCCTGCTGTACCCGTTTCTGCAGAAATATTTTGTGAAGGGCGTAACCATCGGTGCGGTAAAGGGCTGATGTCCTGTCCGGTGTGCTTCGGCTGAAAATTCGTAAGAATTTTAAGTATACAGTGTTCTGAAAAAGGAGGAAAACTATGAACAGAAAGAAGAAACGCATTTTGTCACTGTTGTTGACGGCAATCCTGTGTATGGGCATTTTGTCCGCCTGCGGCAGCAGCCCGGCGGGAGATGATTCCACTGCTCCTGCCAAATCCGATGCCGTCGATCAGGATCAGTCTTCCGGCACACAGCAGTCCGCGGAGTCTGCCGGCCCCGATATCTCTGAGGAGGTTACCCTGACCATGTATCTCATTGGAGACCGTCCTGTGGATAACGACGAGGTATTTGCCAGGATCAACGAACGCCTGAAGGCGGAAATCAATGCTACAATCGAAGTGAAATTCATGAGCTGGGGCGAGTATGAGAACAAGTATCCCCTGATTTTTGCCTCCGGTGAGGACTGGGATATAATTTACACTGCCGACTGGTGCTTCTACAACGCCCAGGCCACCAAGCAGGGCTTCTGGGAGATCACCCGGGAGGACCTGGAGACCTACGCTCCCATGACCGCTCAGACCATGTATCCCGAAGCCTGGGAGCAGGCCAAGGTGGGCGATAAGGTTTATATGCTTCCCATGAATTATAAGGAGATCACCGCATATGTTTATATGGTTCGGGGGGATCTGATGGATAAGTACGACATCACCTCCGTCTCATCCCTGGATGAGGCCGAGGCCTACATGGATGCCATTGCTCAGAACGAGGCGGGCATGATTCCGCTGGATGTGGGCTCCGATTATGATAAGCTGTTTGTCTATGACCGTATGTGGGCGCAGGCCTGCGAGCAGAGCAGTGAAAAGCTTACCGGCATCGGCCCCTGGCAGGTTATGGCAAGTGTCAGCTCACTGGATGACACAGCCGCTGTAAAGGGTAATTATGATCAGGATCCCTTCCTGGATGTGATCACCCGCCTGAAGGATTGGAAGGACCGGGGCTTTTGGAGCAAGAATGCTGTGGTAAACACACAGAATAACACAGAAAGCTTCCAGGCAGGCCGTTCCGCTCTGGCGCTGATGAATGCAAACACCGCCAAGAGTGTTTACGCCGCCGTTACCGCCGAGCATCCGGAGTGGGATGTCAGGGTCTTTGACGCCCAGGAGGATGCGCCTCCTGTCCTGAATTCCTATCTGGCCAACGGTATGAGCATTTTCTCCAAATCCAAGCATCCCGAGAGGGCTTTGATGGCGCTTGATTACCTGCGCAACGATAAAGAGGTCAACAGCCTGTTCTGCTACGGCATTGAAGGAAAGCACTGGGAAGCCGCAGGCGACAACGCCCTGGTTTCTCTGCCCGACAGCACAAATTATGCCTATGACGGCAACTGCAACTGGGGTGTGCGCAACGATGCCAACTGGAGAGTTATTGAGGGAGGCATTCCCAATCTGCCTGAGCTGACCGCCAGGTGGCAGGAAACTGCCAGAAGCAGCCGGTATCAGACATTTGTGTTTGACGACGCCGCTGTGAAGAACGAGATCGCGGCTATGGGTGAGATCTTCAATACGGACTATAAGCTTCTGGGTCTGGGCTTTACCGACGACCCGGAGGGCGATATCGCCAAGATGCGCAGTAAGATGGAGACTGCCGGTGCGGCAAAGGTGTATGCTGCTCTGCAGGAACAGGCCCAGGCATTTCTGGAAAATAACTGAGATATTTTTTGCAGAAACGAAAAACGGCGGAGACGAAAAGTCTCCGCCGTTTTGGGTGGATAAAATATAAAATTGAAGCAGTGATTGACAGAGTGATTGACAGCAAACCGTATCAGCTGTATAATACGGTTAAGAAACTGTGTTATATAAATAATACGGTTGGAGCGTGAGAGATGATATCCTTTAATGATTTTTTACTGAGCGACGGGTACCCTATTTATCTGCAGATAATACGCCATATCAAGCAGGGCATTGCGGCGGGAACCATCAGGGACCAGGAGGAGGTGCCCTCCAGGAGAGCCCTGTCCGCATTGCTGGGGGTCAATCCCAATACAATTCAAAAGGCATACCATATGCTGGAGGAGGAGGGCATTATCGTTTCCCGTTCCGGCGCTAAAAGCTATACCAATGTAAATGCGCAGACCGTGGAACGCATCCGGAGGGAGCTTCTTGCCGGGGATACGCAGGTGTGGGTCAGGGCCATGAAGGGACTGGGGGTGTCCGCCAGGGAGGCGTTTGCCCTGGCTGAGAAGCTTTGGGAAGCATGAGAAGCATGTAAGGGAGTTTTGCGGCGGCAGAGGAGAGTGGAAATGACAGAGGGTAAAGGGACAATCAAACCCCATCGGGCACTATCGATTTGGGCCTTGCTGGCACGGTGCAGTATTTTTAATATATTTGCGGTTTTCACTGTCATGGTATTGATGGAAACAGCCTGTGTATATGGGTATCTGGAGGCCGGGCAGGGGCGGACTCCGGCGGAGGTGATCAGCGGCAGTCGTATTTCCCTGATATTTTTTGGGGCGCTGGGGCTGGTGCTCTTGATTTTGGCCAGATCTCAGGGCGTGCTCAGGGAGAAGAGCGGAAGCGCCATGGGACGTCTGGGGCTTTCGAACAGGAGGATTTTCTGTCTGCAGGCGGTTTATAATATGCTTTGCCTGTGGATGCTTTTTATGGTGCAGATCTGGGCCGCTATTGGTCTGGTCAGGCTGTGCGGAGAGCGGATCGGCGGAAGCGTTCCGGCTTCCTTTGGCTTATTTCTGACATTTTACCAGTCCGATTTTCTGCATTGTCTGCTGCCCATGGCGGAGACGGGAAAGTGGGTGCGTAATCTGTTTCTTCTGGCGGCTCTTTCTCTGGGAGCAGCCGGGGGAATGGGAAAGAGGGGCTGCGCGGTTCTGAATCTTTTGTTTGTGGTCACTGCGGTGTGGTTTGTGAGTCCTATAGGGATCAATTTCTTAGACCTGGTGTGCATGCTGGTATACGGCGGGGCCATTGCCATGAACCTGTGGCGTCAATTTCATTCCCACGTGCAATGAGCGGGGAGGTGTCAGCAATGAGCGGGGCGCTGCGGGCGGCCATTGGCGGCAGAGCTTCGGATCGGCGTTCTGAGATCCGGAGCGGAAGAGGAGGAAAGAGATGAAATGGGAAAAATATTTTCCGCCGGGCTATGCATATGAGATGGAACGAAATGGAGCCGGGCTTCTGCTGGGGCTGGGAGCTGTCTTAAGCCTTTCGTTTTTTGGCAGGCTGCATTCTGCTGTGGATAGTCTGTATGAATACAGGAACGGAAGCCGGGTGCTGAGGGAAGGAGCCCTGGCGGCGCCTTTTGGACGGCTTGTGGCAGAGCAATGGAGCTTTTATCTGCCGCTTTTCCTGTTTTTGGCAGTAATGGTAAGCTTTCATTACCTTTATTACCGGCAGAGTACAAAAAGCATTTATCTGATGAAGCGTCTGCCCGGACGGTGGGTACTGCTGAAAAGCTGTGTGCAGGGGCCGCTTCTGGGGCTTCTGGCCGCCGCGGCGCTGGCGGGACTGTTGAATTTGCTGTACTATGGAAGCTATCTGCTGGTCATACCCGGAGAATGCCTGCCGTAAGGCGTAAGGCTCGGAAAAATGCATAAGCTGTGAGCCGGCGTTGGTTCGGAAAGAGACAACAATGGGGGAAGGAAGAGGAATTATGCTGGAAGTAAGGTCTTTGAAGAAGGTATATCATGGCAGGATGGGGGGAGTGGAAGCTCTCCGGGGAGTGGATTTTCGGATCGGTCAGGGGGAGATCGTGGGACTCTTTGGGGAAAACGGAGCCGGCAAGACTACTCTGTTAAAAAGTATATTGGGGCTTTTGTCCTATGAGGGAGAGATCCTTCTGGACGGGGAGAAAATTCACAAAGGTAATATCGGGCGTCTGTCCTTTGCCACCTGTGAACACTCATTTTTTCCGAATCTGACGCCTATTTCCCACAGGGATTTTTATCAGATGCATTTCGGGCGTTTCCGGGATAAACGCTTTAAAGCACTGATGGATTTTTTTGAGCTTTCCACGAAAACGGCGGTAAAGAACTTTTCCGCCGGGCAGCAGAATCAGTTTGAGGTGATAATGGCTTTGTGTCAGGGGGCGGATTACATTTTGATGAATGAGCCCTTTGTGGGCAACGACCTGTTCAACCGGGAGGATTTCTATAAGGTGCTGCTGGGAATTCTGGAGCCGGAGGAGACGGTATTTTTGTCCACCCATCTGATCGGGGAGGTGGAAAAGTTTGTGGGCCGCGGAATCCTGCTTCAAAAGGGAAGGGTAACGGGAGACGTTACCACCTTGGAGCTGGAGGAGCAGGGAAGGGCTCTGACAGACTATGTAAAAGAGGTCTGCGGATATCGTCCCGACAGAGTCAACCGGGCTCTTGAGGAACTGACGCAGGGATAGATATTGTGCTGACGCATATTTATGCATACGGTGAGGATCGACATGAAAAAAAGCGTAGGGTTTGCGATTGTTTTTATGATGCTGTCACTGGTTTCTCTTCCTTTTGCAATCGTGATGGTGGACGGCGGAAAGGAAGAGATCATTATTACCCGGGAGATTCTTTCCGGGGATCCGGCTGCGGCGGAGGGCATTATTCTGCAGACTGCGGCCTGCTGGGACGGGCATCTGTTTTGGAATACGGTGTATGCGGCGGAGAGCGGGAAAGAAGCAGAGAGCAGCTTTACTTTTGCATCCCGGCATGTATCCTGGGATCTGGTGCCGATTAAAAGTGCGGTGCTTCGTCCGGAAGGGGGAGCGGGCTTCGGATCGGCTTTCACGGATGCGGCGGCTGTGGTAAACCCGGATAATCTTCCGTTTTCCGAAATTATCAAGGCTGTGGCAGAGAAGGCCGCTGCAGGGGAAACATACAGCTGTCAGATGAGGATCGGGGATTATTATGAGTATTATCCCCTGGTGCTGGATCTGGAAGGGGTTTCCGTGATATATGAGGGTGACTATATGGAGGTCTGCGGCTGGCTTTCTGACTTTTTTCACATACCCACAGCGGAGGATCGGTTTGATGTAATCGTGGAAAAAGACTTCGGGGGCCAGCTGGTGTCTGTGTCTGCCGGGGTGGACCAGGGAGAGCAGCAGACGGATATTACCGGCGTGTCCGCTTTTGGGGAGGACGGGTTTTACTTTACATTCTGTCTGCAGGATATGGATATCGGCGAAGGCGTGGACAGGGGGCAGAACAAGGGGATTTTCTTTTTTCCCTGGGAACAGGAGAAGCAGGATATCTTCCATCTGGATCTGACGCAGGTCAGAAAGGCATGCGAGTATCCCGGAGAGGGAGTGCCCCTGCAGATGCTGCTTGAGGAGGAAGAGGGCAGGATATATCTGACGGTTCGGGAGCAGGAGGAATATTGGCTGTGGGTTTACGAAATAGAAGAGGACAGGTTGGTTCCGGTGCAGAAGCTTTCCGTGGGGAAGTGCAGCTTTGACTTTTGTCAGATGCTGCTTGGGGAGGAAGGAATTCTGTTTACCTGGGACAACAATGAATTTTCCTTTGCGGTCCGGGAGGAGGAGGGATTTCGTCTGTGGTGCAGCGGGGAATTCCCACGGGATCCGGAGAAAACCAGAATTGGGGGAAATCCCTTTCCCAGGGAGAATGTATGCTTATTTGACGGGGAAAGGCTGGTTCTGGCGGCCTTCGAGGATTGGTTTGAAATGAATGTACTGCTGGCGGTTTATGATGGATCCGGCATGGTTTACAGCGGCCTGTATTATAACGGCGGGAAGCCGGATCCGGAAATCCCTTTTGCCATGTCTGCCTGCGGGATCGTGCCCCAGGGGCCCCGGCTGTGGAAACCGGACAGTATCTGGGAAGCCGGGAATAGTAACGATATAAGACCCTTGAAGGTATACTTTCACACACAGAAGGATTGAAATTTTCCAGTGTTCCTGTTATGATGTTGTATTGTATGGAAGATTTGCGCCGTCTAAAGCAGAAAGCAAAGCAGGAGGGAGAACTGATCATGGGAATGTATCTGAACAGCAAGGCGCCGTATGAGATGCACAGGAAAATAATGCAGAGCCCTTATTTTATTGATAAATCCTTGCTGTTGACCGAGCTGATCCCTGCTTTTGGCGGCATAAACTGTTATTGCTGTATTACAAGACCCCGCCGTTTTGGTAAAACGGTAATGGCGAATATGATAGGAGCGTTTTTCGGTAAAACCGACAGAGATGACAGGATTTTTGACAATCTGGCTATTTCGGGTCAGCCGGAATACAAATTACATTTAAACAGGCATGATGTGATCTATATAGATTTCAGCAGAGCGCCAAAGAACTGTAAAAATTATGCCCAGTACATTGCACGTATTGAGGATGGAATTGTAGAGGACCTGATTGCGGCCTATACAGGCTGCGGCGTATGCAAAGAGGATTCTGTCTGGGATGCCTTACAGAAAATTTATGAACAGACAGAGAATAAGTTTCTGTTTGTGCTGGATGAATGGGATGCTGTTTTTCATATGTCATTTATTTCTGAGGAAGATCGGCGGGAGTATCTTTCTTTTTTAAAGTGGTTGTTTAAGGATCAGCCTTATGTGGAATTTGCGTATATGACAGGCGTCCTTCCAATTGCAAAATACTCCAGTGGTTCTGAACTGAATATGTTTGTGGAATATGATATGGCAACATCGGAGAAATTCAGTGAATATTTCGGCTTTTCCGATGCGGAGGTGGATTCCCTTTATGAGATTTATCAAAAGAGGACAGCCTTTCCGAAATTGAGCCGTGAAGAGCTTCGTATTTGGTATGACGGTTATTATACCGTTACGGGTCTTCGGCTTTATAATCCCCGTTCGGTTGTTCTGGCCCTGACAGACAATCAGCTTCGAAACTATTGGACCAGCTCCGGGCCATATGACGAGTTGTTTTACTATATCCGGCACAATATCGAGGATGTAAGAGATGACTTGGTGCTTATGGTATCAGGAGAGCGTATTTCGGCTGACATAGGACAGTTTTCAGCCGCTGCCATGGAAATTAACTCCAGGGAGCAGATTTATTCGGCGATGATTGTCTATGGCCTTTTGACATACGAGTGCGGTAAGGTTCTGATTCCGAATAAGGAATTGATGGATAAGTTCAATGAGCTGATATTATCAAAGGATTCTCTTGGATATGTATATAATCTTGCAAGAAAGTCAGAGCAAATGCTTCAGGCGACGATAGCCGGTGATACGAAAGTGATGGAAGGAATTCTTCAGCTTGCGCATGATACAGAATCCCCCATTCTGTCATATAACAATGAAGTTGAATTATCGGCTATAATTAACTTATGCTACCTTTCTGCACGTAATATGTACCGGGTTGAACGGGAAGACAGGGCGGGAAAGGGTTTTGTGGATTTCATTTTTTACCCCAAGCATAAAAAGGGAGACTGTATTATTCTGGAATTAAAAGTGGACAGTTCGCCGGAAGAAGCCATTGACCAAATCAGGAATAAGAATTATGCTCTTCGCTTTAGGGGAAAGCTGGGTGAAGAGACGCCGTATACCGGACGGATCCTGGCCGTGGGTATCAGCTACAGTAAAAAAACGAAAGAGCATAGCTGTAAGGTTGAAGCATTGGATTAGTACTGCTGAAGGAGGATGATGTGGCAAGAACAGTCGGAATCGGGCATCAGGACTTTGGTCGTATTATCTCGGAGGATATCTTTTACATTGATAAGACACTGCAGACTGATCAAGGAGCTGTACAACAGATATGATTTTCTGTCGGAAAGCGGATATCTTAAAAGGAAAACAGAGTACTGATCGGAGAATAAAGATCTATATTAAGAGAAAAAGGTGAGATATATGCTGGAAAAAGTGACCCGCCTGTTCGGACAGGTGGATATGACAGAGGGAAAGCCCTGGGAGAAAATTGCGATTTTTACGGTTCCCATGCTGCTGGGAAATATTGCACAGCAGCTGTACAATACGGTGGACAGTATTGTGGTGGGAAAATATGTGGGAGACAATGCCCTGGCGGCAGTGGGCAGCGCCAGCCCCATATTCAATCTTTTGCTGGTATTGTTTGTAGGTATATCTATGGGGGCAGGTATTATGGTGTCCCAGTATTACGGCTCTCATGACAGGGAGAACCTGTCCCGCACCATTGGCAGCACTGTGACGCTGACGGCTGCCGCGTCTCTTCTGCTGATGATCGCAGGCTCTCTGTCAATCCGTCCGCTGCTGGTGCTGCTGGATACGCCGGAGAGCATACTGGATTGGTGCACCTCTTATCTGATGATCCTTCTGTGGGGAATTGCCGGGCTGGCATACTATAATATCCTGTGCGGAATTCTCAGGGGGCTTGGGGACTCTCTTTCCGCTCTGATATATCTGCTGATTGCCACGGTGATCAATATTGTGCTGGATGTGGTATTTGTGGCGGGATTTCATATGGAGGTGGCGGGAGTGGCTCTGGCCACGGTGATCGCCCAGCTGATCTCAGCCGTTTTGTGCATATTGAAGCTTCGGAAGATGACAGAATTTTTCGATATGAAGGCCGAATATCTGAAGCCGGACGGCAGGAATTTAGGGACGGTGATTCGTCTGGGACTGCCCTCCGGGCTTACCCAGGCCATCTTTTCCCTGGCCATGGTAGTGGTTCAGTCTCTTACCAACAGCTTCGGAGAAATGATCATTGCGGCCAATGTGATTATAATGAGGGTGGACGGCTTTGCCATGATGCCCAATTTTTCCTTCGGCACGGCCATGACTACATATGCGGGACAAAATGTGGGCGCCAGGCAGTATGACCGGGTGAAGCAGGGGGCGAAGCAGGGAACCCTGATCGCCGTGTGCACCTCCGCAGCCATTACCGGTCTGATCCTGCTGTTTGGTCCCCATCTCATGGGGGTTTTTACCAATACGGAGGAATTGGCGCAGCTCAGCGCCGATATGATGAAAATCCTGGCGGTAGGCTACATTGCCATGGCTGTGACCCAGAGCCTGTCAGGGGTCATGCGGGGAGCCGGGGATACCGTGACGCCTATGTGGATTTCGCTGCTCACCACAGTGGCGGTCCGGGTTCCTCTGGCTTACGGACTGGTCTGGCTGACCAGGACGCCGGAGCTGCCCCAGGGGCGTTATGAAAGTCTCTGGATCTCCCTGCTGAGCTCCTGGGTGCTGGGGGCGTTGGCTACCTTTATCTTTTACCGGGTGGGCAGATGGAAAAAGAAGGCGCTGTAGAGGACAGGTTTTCAGGCTTTCATATATGTATCGCTGAGCACATGTCCGTCGCCGAGCACAATTTTCCGGGAACATATATCCGCATATCTTTCCTCATGGGTGCCCAGTAATACTGTGCTGCCCATGAGATTGACTTTGATCAGCAGCTGCATGAAATTGCTGCATGGCTGAACGGTTAACGTCAGCCTGAATGGAATAAATTTATTGTTGCATATTGAGAGGAAACCTGATATACTAATAAGCAGAAATGATTTCTATTCGATAAGCAGGACATTTTTTTCTGTGGGTGTATATGCCCGCGAATCTAAACATCTGACATTCTGAGATTCAGACATCCCCTGCTTAATATCACATATTAAAATTGGCAGGGAGACTGCGGCGGTGCGCCTGTGATTTTGTATATCGGTAGTTCCTTTTGGAAACTGCATCTGGGGAATCATTTCGTGTTGGTTCTTATGGGAATGTATGGCAGTTGCGCAAATGTAAGGATGTAGAATCCTTATAAATTCAAACCGCAGGCATCCGTATTCTCTCTGCAGAAAGGGAGAAGATGGGAGAACCGAACAGTGTGCTGAATGTCTTTATGAAAAAACCGGACCGGATACGCTCCGTGCTGGAATATTATTTGGGAGAAAAAATGCCTGAGGACTGGGTGTTTGAGGCAGGCGATGGATTTTACAGTGTCAGGAATTCCAGAGGCAAAATGACTTACCGGCAGAGAGATATTATCAGGAGAGTCCGTACTCCGGGCTTTCATTTTCAGCTGGGCCTGGAGAACCAGTATACGATCAATCTGATCTATCCATGGCGATTGATGGAGATGGACAGCTGTGCCTATGGTGAGGACATCGAGCGGATACAGGAGAGAAACAACCGGCAGAAAATCAGGTATGGCACAGAAGATGATTTCAAGTATTGCTACAGAGAAGTAGATCGTTTGGAACCGATATTGAAATAAGGCTACCGCTATCCCACTGGCTTTAGACGGTGGGTTAAGGTAGCCAAAAGTGGATATTTGTGCTA
>CAMWUL010000017.1 GCA_947177445.1 uncultured Lachnospiraceae bacterium
GAACCCGGAAGCGGAGAAGGCTTTGGAGGGGAACCTGGAAACGGAGGGGGCTTTGGAGGTGAGCCCGGCGGCAGAGGAGGCCTTGGCGGAGGGAGCTTTGGAAACAGCCCGGAAGGCGGGAATGGCTTATCTGAAAATTCGGATTACTATATCTTGATATCCGGAGGTGTAATTTATATTGATGCGGACGGCGATGGAATAGATTCTAACGGGAATCTGACAATCTCCGGAGGGGAGATCTATATAGCAGGACCTGAAAACGGAGGGAATGGTGCGTTAGACTATGAGTTCGGCGGCCAGATTACAGGAGGAATCCTGGCGGCAGCAGGCAGCTCTCAGATGGCTATGAATTTAGGGGAAGGATCGGAGCAGGGATCTATTCTGATCAAAACCACAGGGAGGCATCCGGCAGGCACAAAGGCAGAACTGAAGGATGCCGATGGACAGGTGTTGATGTCCATAACGGTGGAAAAAGCCTTTGATTCCATTGTTTTTAGCTGTCCACAGCTGGTATTGGGCGAGAAATATGTGGTAACCGTAGGTGATGAGGAGCATGAGGTCACACTGGATACTTATATCTGCGGGAACGGATTTGGAGGCTTTGGAGGAAGGGTGCGCTAGAGGAAGATCCATGCTATACTGAATGCACCAATGTGCTATGTGGTGCATTCAGTGCGGCGATGGGAAACACAGCCGCTTGTGGAAGGAAAAGGGATGAAGGGATTACTCATCAGGAAATATGAACCGGCTGACTGTAAATATTTGACAGAATTGTTTTATCAGACTGTTCATTCTGTAAATGCGAAGGATTATACGAAGGAGCAGCTGGATGCATGGGCATCCGGCTGCGTTGATTTGGAGGAATGGAACAGCACATTATCCGAACACTTAGCAGTGGTTGCGGTGGAGGGAGATGTGATAGTTGGCTTTGGCGATATAGATAAAACGGGATATCTGGACAGGTTGTATGTTCACAGAGATTATCAAAATCAGGGAATTGCCACTGCCGTATGCAATGCTCTGGAAAATGCTGTCCAGACAGATAAAATCACGGTACATGCCTCCATCACCGCAAAACCGTTTTTCCTTTCCAGGGGATATGTTGTCAGAAAAGAACAGCAAGTGCTCAGACGGGGAGTTTATTTAAAAAACTATGTCTGTGAAAAATTGCGTGGAATTACAATCCGGTTCGGTGAAATGGAGATGGCAATTTCCATAATGAAGGAGGTTGCCGCCTGGGGCAGGGGGAAGGGATACCGGGTATGGCCCGATGAGTGGCTGACGCCGGAGGAATTGATTACGCCGGATGCCGGGCCGGAGAGTTTCTGTATCGGTTCCATCGACGGCGAGAAGGCCTGCGCATTTATCCTGCAATGGGCGGATTCTGAGTATTGGCCCAATGCACCGGAATATGAAGCAGCATATCTGCATAAATTCTGTGTGCGTCGCTGCTTCGCCGGAATGGGCATGACAAGTCTGGTGGTGGACGCGGTCAGGACGGAATGCAGGAAACGGGGCGTCCGCCGTATCCGTCTGGATACCGGATTAGATGAAAAGGCGGTCAGAAGGATTTACTTAAATGCCGGTTTTAAAATCGTTGATATCATTGACTATCCCAACGGAGGATCCATGGCATTGTATGAATTAGAGGTGTAGGGAAAAGACTTTTTTGCCATTAAGGCCTTATTATGCTATTCTACACGCTTCCGCTTACTCTATTCTCCCCAGCATAGCTGGGGGATTCGCTTTTTCCTGCTTATAGCCGCAGAGCAAACTTCCCGTTTGACGGGTGGTCATGATTGGCTAAA
Organism: uncultured Lachnospiraceae bacterium; assembly: GCA_947177445.1. Classification (GTDB taxonomy): domain Bacteria; phylum Bacillota; class Clostridia; order Lachnospirales; family Lachnospiraceae; genus Acetatifactor. The sequence goes on from CAMWUL010000017.1 coordinate 1,809, forward strand.
TATTCAGCAGATTAGCAATCTCGGAGAAGTTTATCAGCAAATCGTCATAGATATTGACCTTGATAATGGAATCAAAAGAATATTGAATGCTTATGATATTGCCCTCAAAGTAATTGACAGTCACAATCTTTCGGCGGGGATCCACGATCCAATACTCACGGACTCCGGCATTTTTGTAGTAGTATGCCTTTCGAATATAATCATCTGACGGACTGCTGGGAGAGACAATCTCGATGATAAAATCAGGCGCACCATTACAGCGTTTCCCGTCCAATTTACTCTTGTCGCATACAATCATAAGATCAGGCTGAACTATAGTAAGGGGATTGTCAACAAGTTTTACATCAAAAGGGGCATGAAACACCTTGCAGGAGCCTTTCTTGTTTTTGACATAGGTGTTGAGAATAGTAGTCAGCTCTGTGGAAACTGTCTGGTGGATTTCTGATGGGCTGGCCATGTAATAAATTTGTCCATCAAAGACTTCTGCCCGAACATCTTCCGGGAGAGCTTCATACTGCTCTAAAGTTGTAATTTGAGGTTGTGGCTGTAATGCTGGCATGGAAAACACTTCCTTTCATGGTCATTGTATGTGGTTCGGTGCTGTCTATTTACCTTCTAATATTTAGTATACACTAAAAAAAATAAGCGTCAAACGAAAAATATCTAATAAGTAAAAATTATAATTGATATAATTAATATTGATTTTACTTATACCATTCGCCGTGATATAATACACTCAAGAATCCAGTCGCTGCGCGCCTGCCGCGCTGCCGCGCTGAAAGATTCTTTTGTTATCATGGCTTGCACATGATATATAGATTCAAAAATCCAGCTGTCGGGCAGCAGGGAATGGAGGAAAAATGGTAAAGGCAATTGTGGGCGCCAATTGGGGCGACGAAGGAAAAGGGAAAATCACCGATATGATAGCCCGGGAAGCGGACATTGTGGTGCGTTTTCAGGGGGGTGCCAACGCCGGGCACACTATTGTGAACAACTATGGCAAGTTTGCGCTGCATACGCTGCCCTCGGGGGTTTTTTACGGTCATATTGATAATGTAATCGGCAACGGGGTGGCGCTGAATATTCCGCTGCTGTTTCAGGAGGTACAATCCATTGTGGAAAGAGGGGTTCCCGCACCCAGACTGCGGGTGTCTGACAGAGCGCAGATGGTGATGCCCTATCATATTTTGTTTGATCAGTATGAGGAGGAAAGGCTGGGCGGCAAGTCCTTCGGCTCCACCAAGTCGGGAATTGCTCCTTTTTATTCCGATAAATATGCGAAAATCGGCTTCCAGGTCAGCGAGCTGTTTGAGGAAGAGCTTCTGCAGGAGAAGGTGGAACGGGTTTGCGAGATGAAGAATGTGATGCTGGAGCATTTGTATCACAAGCCCTTGATTGATCCCGGGGAGCTGTTGGATACGCTGCATAAATACCGTGAAATGGTTGCTCCCTATGTGTGTGATGTATCCGCGTTTCTGGACAAGGCGCTGAAGGCGGGGAAGACTGTGCTTCTGGAGGGACAGCTGGGAACGCTGAAGGATCCGGATCACGGTATTTATCCTATGGTGACGTCCTCTTCCACACTGGCGGCCTATGGGGCCATCGGCGCAGGGCTGCCGCCTCATGAGATCCGTCAGATTATCACGGTATGCAAAGCCTATTCCTCCGCGGTGGGCGCCGGAGCCTTTGTGTCCGAGCTGTTTGGAGATGAAGCGGAGGAGCTGAGGCGCAGAGGCGGAGACGGAGGAGAGTACGGAGCTACCACGGGACGCCCCCGGCGTGTTGGCTGGTTTGACTGTGTGGCGTCAAAATATGGCTGTCGTCTGCAGGGCACCACGGATGTGGCATTTACCGTCCTGGATGTGCTGGGGTATCTGGATGAGATCCCTGTCTGCGTGGGCTATGAGATCGACGGACAGGTGACGGAGGAATTTCCCGTGACCGCAAAGCTGGAAAAGGCAAAGCCTGTACTGAAAAGCCTGCCGGGCTGGAAGTGTGATATCCGGGGTATCAGAAAGTATGAGGAGCTTCCTGCCAACTGCAGAGCTTACATTGAGTTTATTGAGAGCCGGATCGGATATCCTATCACCATGGTCAGCAACGGACCCGGCAGAGATGACATTATATACAGAGAGAGCAGTCTTAAAGGCTCCGGAGCCCTTCGATAGGGAAGGAATCCGTGAAGGCCGCTTAGAGTTTTGACGGTAAGGCGGTTTCCGGCAGGAAACAAGGTATGCCGGGCCGCAGACAGGACAGGGGGATGGGCAGGATGATTGCCAGCCTGGAATATTTTAAGGCGTTTTACTATACGGCCAGGTGCGGAAGCGTCACAGGAGCCGCCGCGGAGCTTTCCCTGTCCCAGCCGGCGGTGAGTCAGTCTATCCGGCAGCTGGAGAGAAGCCTGGGGGTGGAACTGTTTTACAGGGCGGCCCGGGGAGTACAGCTCACGGCGGAGGGACAGGTGCTGTACTCCTATGTGGAAAAAGGATATGAGCAGATAGAACAGGGTGTGGAAAAGGTGAGGCAGATGCAGAACCTGGAGCTTGGGGAGGTGCGGATCGGCGCCAGCGACATGACACTCCAGTTTTATCTGCTTCCTTTTCTGGAAAAATTTCATGAGCAATATCCCCAGATCAAGGTGATGGTCTCTAACGCTCCCACACCTGAGACTCTGGGACTGCTTCGGGAGGGCCGTATCGATTTCGGTGTGGTCAGCACGCCCTTTGACAAACCGGAGGAACTGAATGCGGTTAATGTACGTAGGATTGAGGACGTATTTGTGGCAGGGAGAAAATTTATTTCCTATAAAAACAGGATGCTGGATATCCAGGAATTAGAGAACCTGCCCATGATTTTTCTGGAGAAGAATACCAGCAGCCGAAGGTATATGGACGATTTTCTGGCAGGGAACGGAGTGGTATTACAGCCGGAATTCGAGCTGTCCACCAGCGACATGATCGTGCAGTTTTCTCTGAGAAATCTGGGTGTGGGCTGTGTGGTCAGGGACTTTGCCGCGGAATATCTGGAATCGGGAAAGCTGTTCGAGCTGCGTTTTAACAAGATTATCCCCAAGAGAAGCTTTTGCGTGGTGAGGAGCGAGAAAATGCCTCTTTCCACGGCGGCGGGAAGACTGCTGGAAATTATGGAAAAGTAAGCGCCTGCCTGGAAAAGATCAGAAAATAAATGTACCGAAAAATTGCATTCCTGCACGGAAGAGAATGAAAAAGGGACTGCCTGCCCTGCAAAGGCGGAAAGGAATTGTGGCATGATAAAAAATATTGTATTTGACATAGGTAATGTGCTGGCGGATTTTTGCTGGAAGGAGTTTCTGGAAAACAAAGGCTTTGACCAGAACATGATTAAACGGATCGCAAAGGCATCCATCTTAAGCCCTTTTTGGCAGGAGTTTGACAGAGGAGAGTGGGACGGCGATAAACTGATGGAAGAGTTTGTGCGGATAGACCCGGAGATTGAGAGGGAGCTGCATACCGCGTATGACAATGTGACAGGAATCGTGGCAAAACTGGATTATGCCATTCCCTGGATTCAGGAGCTGAAGGCCGCAGGCTACAGAGTTTATTATTTATCCAATTTTTCCTACAAGGCCCATATGGATTGCGCGGATGCGCTGGATTTTATCCCCTATACCGATGGAGGAATATTGTCATATCAGGATAAGGTGGTAAAGCCGGATCCCGCCATCTATCAGCTGCTTCTGTCCCGGTACGGGCTTAAGGCACAGGAGTGCGTGTTCTTGGATGATACCCTGGCAAATGTGGAGGCAGCCAGGGCATTGGGCTTTTACGGAATACATTTTACCGCCAGACAGCAGGCCCTGGAGGAGCTGGCGGCGCTGGGAGTGGTGACAAAATAAGATCAGGGAAAAAAGAGAAAAGTATGACAGTCTTTGGGAGGAAGAGGAGCTTGAGTTACAAAATGGAGAGGAAAACAGGAACGACATATGAGAAGAGCGGAGAGGGAAGTTACAGAGCTTGACCAAATGCTGGAAATCATGGAGCGGTGTGACTGCTGCCGGCTGGGTCTTGGGGATGGGGACAGTGTGTACATTGTTCCGCTGAACTTTGGATGGAGAGAGGCGGAGGGAAAGGTCACACTGTTTTTTCATGGGGCCGAAGACGGCAAGAAGATGGAGCTTTTGAACGCCCTGCCCCGGGCGGGATTTGAGATGGATACGGCCCATGAGCTGGTGAAGCATACGTCGGCCTGCGGATATACCTTTCGATACCAGAGTATCATAGGAAGGGGCAGGGTGACTCTTGTGGAGGATTCTGCCGAAAAGCTTTCGGGGCTGCAGTGCATTCTGGCTCATTACGGCGGCGGAGAAAAGCAGGATTTTGCGGAAGAGATGGTAAAGCGCACCGCCGTCATAAAGCTTGAGGTGGAGGAGTGGAGCTGTAAAAGTCATGTTTGAGCTGATACAAAGGAGGAAGGTCTGCGGCTATGGAATACAAAGAAGGTCAAGAAAGTAAAGGGATCACTTTGCTGAGAAAAGGGCAAAGGGGTATTGTCCATGCTGTGTTCAGCCGATTCGGGCTGGTTCTGCTTTTGCTGGCGGCACAGATTTTTTTCCTGATAGGAATTTTTCAATGGTTTAAGGAGTTTCTGCCACACATTTTAAGCGTTGCCGTATTGCTTGCCGCGGTGATAGTAGTCTGCATTTTAAACAGTCAGATGGATCCCACGGCGAAGATTACCTGGCTGATCGTGATCATGCTTCTGCCGGTGTTTGGGGTGGTTCTGTTTTTGTATACCCGCAGCGACATCGGGCACAGGGTTTTGAAGAAGCGGATCGATCAGATCGTTACAAGCTCCAAGGAGGACATTCCTCAGGAAAAGGGGGTATTGGAGAGGCTTTCGGCAGAAAACGGAGGTGCAGCGGCGCTGTCCCGTTACATGCGCCGCAGCGGCGCTCATCCGGTATATGAAAAAACCTCCGTCACATATTTTCCTCTGGGAGAGGATAAATTTCAGGAGATGCTGAAGCAGCTGGAGGCGGCCAGGCATTTTATTTTTATGGAATATTTTATTGTGAATGAGGGGGCTATGTGGGGCAGGGTTTTGGAGATTCTGGCGAAAAAGGCGGCCCAGGGGGTGGACGTCCGTCTGATGTATGACGGATCCTGTGAGTTTGCGCTGCTTCCCAGGGATTATCCCAGGCGTCTGAGAAAGCTGGGAATCCGGTGCAAGGTGTTTTCTCCCGTGACGCCCTTTGTTTCCACCCATTATAACTATCGGGATCACAGAAAGATTCTGGTGATCGACGGACACACTGCCTTTAACGGCGGCGTAAACCTTTCGGACGAGTATATTAACCAAAAGTCCAGATTCGGCCACTGGAAGGATACGGCCGTCATGCTGAAGGGGGAAGCGGTGAAAAGCTTTACGCTGATGTTTCTGCAGATGTGGGGCATCGACGAGAGAGAACAGGAGTATGCCCGTTTTCTTTCGTATCCTTCCTTTCCGGCGGAAAACGCAAAGGGCTATGTGATTCCTTACGGCGACTGCCCTTTGGATAATGACAAGGTGGGAGAGAAGGTATATATGGATATCCTGAACCGGTCATTGGAGTATGTGCATATTATGACGCCCTATCTGATTTTGGACGGAGAGATGGAGACCGCCCTGAAATTCGCGGCGGAGAGGGGCGTGGAGGTGGAGCTGATTCTGCCGGGAATTCCGGATAAAAAGATTCCCTATGCGCTGGCCAAGACCCACTATGCGTCTCTTTTGGCATCAGGTATCAAAATATATGAATATACGCCGGGATTTGTCCATGCCAAGGTGTTTGTCAGCGACCACAGGGAGGCGGTGGTGGGAACCATCAACCTGGATTACCGCAGTCTCTACCACCATTTTGAATGCGCCACCTATATGTACGGCACAGACTGTATTCCACAGATCGAAGAAGATTTTCAGCAGACCAAAGCCAAATGCAGGCAGGTGGACATGGAGACGGTCCGCAGGGAAAAATGGAGTGTAAAGCTTACGGGGCGGCTGATGAAGGTAATCGCTCCGCTATTGTAAATTTTTTCTGAAAATCATGTACAGTTTGGAAGAAAAAGGGTAGAATAGAGGCAGACTGAGCCTGCCGTCCGGCGCAGGCCGAATATAGGAGGACTACATGGGAGCTTTATCAAATTTGGAACCAAAAAGTGTTTTCGGTTATTTTGAGGAGATTACAAGGATTCCCCACGGATCGGGAAACGTGGGGAAGATCAGTGATTACCTGGCAGAATTTGCCCGCAGCAGAGGGCTTTTTTATGTGCAGGATGAAATGAAAAACGTGATTATCGTAAAGGAAGCCACACCGGGCTATGAGAAGGAGCCGGCGGTGATCCTGCAGGGACATATGGACATGGTGGCGGTGAAGAAGCCGGACTGTGACATAGATATGAAGACCGAGGGCCTGAAGGCCGCCGTAAGAGGCGATGAGATCTATGCGGAGGGCACCAGCCTGGGAGGGGACGACGGGATAGCCCTGGCTTATGCATTGGCGTTGCTGGATTCATCGACCATTAAGCATCCGAAGCTGGAGGTGGTCATCACCGTAGATGAAGAGGTGGGAATGGACGGGGCCAGAGCCATCGACCTGTCCATGCTTACGGGAAACCGTATGATTAATCTGGATTCCGAGGAGGAAGGAATTTTCCTCACCAGCTGTGCAGGAGGCGCCAGGGTCAAATGTACGCTTCCTTTAGAATGCCGCAGGAGAGAGGGAACAGCCGTGGAGGTGACGGTGGGAGGACTGCAAGGAGGCCATTCCGGCGGGGAGATTCATAAAGAACGGGGAAATTCCAACGCTATTTTCGGCAGGCTTCTGGAGGAATTGACCAGACAGCTTCCCCTGGGGATCTGTGAGGTGTCCGGAGGATTGGCGGACAATGCCATTCCCAGGCAGACCCGGGCGGTGCTGGTGATCGGTGAGGGCCAGGCTTCCGGCGGTCCGGAAAAGGGATCCGGAGAGAGCGCCGGCGAGGTACTCAGGGAGACGGTCCGGAAGGTGGAGGCCGCCGCGGCGGCGGAGCTTTCCGTAAAGGATCCCGGCGTCTTCATCCGGGCAGAGGTCTGCGGCCAGGGAGAGTATGTCTGCACATCGGCAGAGGATACCCGGAGGGCGGCGGCCTTTTTGTGGTCCCTTCCCGGCGGCGTGCAGGCCATGAGCGCCGATATTCCGGGGCTGGTGGAGACTTCGCTGAATCTGGGGATTCTGGAGTATAAGGAGGGAAGCCTTCTGGCGGAATTTTCCGTGCGCAGCAGCATGGAAAGCGCCAAGCATGGGCTGATAGGCCGGCTTGGCGCTCTGGCGGAGCTGGCCGGAGGGGAAATTGCGGTTTCCGGAGACTATCCGGGCTGGAAATACCGCAGGAATTCTCCCCTCAGAGATAAAATGACAGCCGTTTACCGGGAAATGTACGGAACAGACCCCAGGGTGGAGGCCATTCACGCAGGGCTGGAATGCGGCATTCTGGGAAGCAAGATCAAGGATCTGGACTGCGTGTCCATAGGACCGCAGATGAGTGCGATCCATACCACGGAGGAGACCCTGAGCATTTCCTCCACCCGCAGAGTGTGGGAATACCTGGTGAGACTTCTGGAGGAAAAGGACGCCGGGTGAGGATGGAGCCGCGTGCCGCGGCATTCCGGGACGGCAAAGGAGATTTGTTATGGAGTTCAGTAAGGGAAAAATGAAACAGCTTACGAGTCTGCTGCTGCTGGCGGCCCTTTTGGTGCTGGGGCTGATCTACAGCGACAGGGTGTTTTGGGGGATCGGCTTTGTTTTCAGTATTGCGGGCCCCTTTGTCAGCGGCGGAGTGGTGGCTTTCGTGCTGAATCTGCCGCTGAAGCTGTTTGAAGAAAAGCTGTTGAAGAGATGGCGGGGGCGGGCGGCGGCCAAGGTGAAGAGGCCGCTGTGCATCGTTCTGTCTCTGGTATCCGTAGTGCTGGTGATCAGTCTGGTGGTGGGGACGGTGGTGCCCCAGGTGACGGCTACCGCCGGAGAAGTGGGGAAAAAGCTTCCCGGATTTTTGGATAAGGTGGTAGCGGAACTGGAGGAGCTGACCCAAAATTATCCTCAGCTGGCAGAAAAGGTGGCGGAGCTGGAAAATCTGGAGATCGACTGGAACATGCTGACGGAGAGTGTGGTGGATTTCCTGAAAAACGGGGCGGGGGATGTACTGACCTCTACGGTCAATGTGGCCAGCGGCATTATAGGCGGCATTGTCAACGGGGTTATCGCTTTTACCTTTGCTCTGTATATTCTGGCCCAGAAGGAGAAGCTGGAGGATCAGGGAAGAAGGATCATCCGGGCGTATCTGCCGGAACAGGCGGGGACACGGATCCTGGAGGTCTGCTCCATGCTGTACAAAAATTTCAGCTCCTTTATCACGGGCCAGTGTCTGGAGGCGGTGATTCTGGGATTCATGTTTGTGGTGTCCATGAGCATTTTCCGCATGCCCTATGCGCTGATGATCGGAGTGCTTATCGCCTTCACGGCCCTGATTCCCATTGTGGGCGCTTTTATCGGGTGCTTTGTGGGCGCTTTTATGATATTGATGGATAATCCCGTGCAGGCATTATGGTTTGTGATCCTGTTTTTGGTTTTACAGCAGCTGGAGGGCAACCTGGTTTATCCCAGAGTCATGGGAAATTCCGTAGGTCTGCCGTCCATCTGGGTGCTGATGGCAGTTTCCCTGGGCGGCAGCCTGTTCGGCATAGGGGGAATGCTGTTTTTCATCCCGCTGTTTTCCACCTTCTATGCCCTGTTCCGGGAGAGCGTGAATAAGAGAAACGCCCGGAAGAGCTGCAGGGCGGGATCGCCTTCCGGGGGACAGATCAGCAGAAGCATACAGAACGAGAGCCTGCAAAAGGGAGAAAAGCCGCCGGTTCAGTCCGGGGCACGAAGGCAGGAGACATCCGGGAGAAATCAAAAAAGACGAGAAGGAGAAAAGAAGAAATGAGCGGATTTGATTATAACAAGGTGAAGGATCCGGAGTTTTTCCGGGAAAACCGGCTTAAGGCCCACTCGGATCATGTGTGCTATGCCGGAATGGATGAGGAAAGCCGGGGCTGCACCAGTCTGCGCCACAGCCTGAACGGATTGTGGAAATTTGCTTATGCGCCAAACTATTCCAGCGCCATCGCAGGCTTTGAGGCGGAAGGCTATGACTGCAGGGGCTGGGCGGATATCCGGGTGCCGGCCCATATTCAGATGGAGGGGTATGATGCGCCCCAGTATGCGAATATCGACTATCCCTGGGACGGCAGGGAGGAAATTGCGCCGGGCCGGATTCCGGAGCGGTTCAATCCCACAGCCAGCTATGTGAAGTATTTTAACGTACCTGAAACTATGAAGGGAAGACCGGTGTATATTTCCTTTCAGGGGGCGGAGAGCGCATTGGCGCTGTGGTGCAACGGCCATTATGTGGGATACAGCGAGGACAGCTTTACCCCCGCGGAGTTTGAACTGACTGCCTTTTTAAAGGATGGCGAGAATAAGCTTGCGGTGCAGGTGTTTAAGTGGAGCTCCAGCAGCTGGTGCGAGGATCAGGACTTTTTCCGGTTCTCCGGTATTTACCGGGATGTGTATCTTTATACGGTTCCGGAGGTTCATGTGTGGGATCTGAAGGTTATGACGCTGTTGAACGATACCTTCGACCAGGCGGAGCTGACGGTGGATTTGGAGACCGCCGGAAACGGAAAGATAAGCGCCGATCTGATATGGGAGGAGAGAAATTACCGATATGACCAGGCTTTCCGGAGCAATCCCGGACAGGTAACGGCCAGCAGGGTGATCGCCCGGAGCGAGGCTGTGACGACGCAGGACGGGGAAAGGCTACATATGGCGTTCACCGTGGAAAATCCTCTTCTCTGGAGTGCGGAAAAGCCGCAGCTGTATAAGCTGCTGATTCAGGTTTGGGATGAACAGGGGAAGCTTTTGGAGGTGATTCCCCAGCAGGTGGGCTTCAGACGGTTTGAGATAGCAGATCGCCTGATGAAGCTCAACGGAAAGCGGATTGTGTTCAAGGGAGTCAACAGACATGAATTCAGCTCCCGCACAGGCCGCGTGGTCAGCGAGGCGGAGCTGTGGCAGGATCTGGTGACCATGAAGCAGCATAATATCAATGCCATCCGCACCTGCCATTATCCTGACGATTCCAGAATCTATGAGCTCTGCGACAGGCTGGGACTTTACATGATAGACGAGTGTAACCTGGAATCTCACGGCTCCTGGGATCCGGTGGTGTGGGGGAAGGCGGATATAGACAGCGTGGTGCCCGGCAATAAGCCGGAATGGAACGCTATGATGCTGGACCGGGCCGATTCCATGTATCAGCGGGATAAAAATCATCCGGCGGTTCTGATCTGGTCCTGCGGCAACGAGGCCTTCGGAGGAAAAAATATATACGATATGTCCCAGTTTTTCCGAAGCCAGGATCCGGGGCGTGTGGTGCATTACGAGGGTATCTGCAATGACAGGAGGTACCCGGACACCAGCGATATCGAAAGCCGGATGTACACTCCTGTGCCCTATATCGAAGAGTGGCTTCGGGAGCATCCCCAAAAGCCTTATATCTGTTGTGAGTACACCCACGCCATGGGAAACTCCTGCGGGGCCATGCACAAATACACGGATCTGACAGACAGAGAGCCCATGTACCAGGGAGGCTTCATCTGGGATTATGTGGATCAGTCCATCTATAAAAAGGATCGCTACGGCAGGGAATTCCAGGCCTATGGCGGAGATTTTGACGACAGGCCAAATGACGGCAATTTCAGCGGAAACGGCATCGTTTATGGCGGTGACAGAACGCCTTCGCCCAAGATGCAGGAGGTTCGGTATAATTATCAGAACATTTCTGCGCAGGTGGGAGAAAAAAGTGTATTGATCAAAAATAAGAATCTGTTTGCGGATACCGGCGAGTTTGACTGCTTTGTCCGGCTGGAAAAGGAGGGAAGACTTCTGGAGGAAAGACTGCTTTCCACGGCAGCGGCTCCCGGAGCCGAGGAGGAGTACCCCCTTCCTGTGAGCGTGCCGGGAGAGGCAGGGGAGTATACCGTGACGGTTTCTTTTAGGCTGAAGCAGGATACGGCCTGGGCCGGGGCCGGCCATGAGGTCGCTTTCGGTCAGGGAATCTTTACCAGAACGGACGGGATCATTGCCGACAGACCCCTTGCCCAAAAGAGCCCTCTTCAGGTCATTCGGGGCAGTCAAAATCTGGGAGTACGGGGCGAAGAATTCGAGGCGCTGTTTTCTTATAGGAGCGGTTGTCTGGTGTCCTACCGCTATGGGGGCAGGGAGCTGTTGAAGACCGCTCCCAGACCTAATTTCTGGCGCGCTCCCATAGACAATGACTGCGGCAATCGGATGATGCAGCGCTATGGACAGTGGAAGCTGGCCAGTATGTATGGAGGGATTTTTGACATTGCCAGGGAGGATCTGTTGGTGACGGAGGAGGACGGCTGTGCGGTGATCTGCTTTAAATGGAAGCTGCCCACCACTCCTGCAGCCCACTGTCATATCCGTTACCGTGTATACGGGGACGGCACCATCGAGACAACTCTGGCCTACGATCCTGTGGAGGGGCTGGGGGATATGCCTGAGTTCGGCATGCTGTTTAAGCTGGACGCAGACCTGGAAAATGTGGAATGGTACGGAAACGGCCCCGGAGAAACCTATGCGGACAGGCAGCAGGGGGCAAAGCTGGGACTGTATGCCAATAAGGTGATGGATAATATGGCCCGGTATATGGTGCCCCAGGAATGCGGCAATAAGACGCAGGTGCGATATGCCAAGGTGACGGACAACCGCGGCAGGGGCATGCTGTTTGCCGGAAAGGGAATGAGCTTTTCCGCTCTGCCCTGGACGCCTCATGAGATGGAGAATGCGGCCCATGCCTATGAACTGCCCCAGGTGCACTATACTGTGGTGCGGGCGGCTCTGGCGCAGATGGGTGTGGGCGGCGACGACAGCTGGGGCGCCCGGGTTCATGAGGAATATCTGCTCCCGGCAGACAGGAAGCTGGAATTTACCTTCCGGTTTAAGGGAATATAAATATCGAAACGTTTTTCAGAAAACAGTTGACATCCTGATGCAATGTGCTTATACTGGAAAATGTCTTTGGTAAAAAACGATAATTAAGGAAAGGAGACAATGAAATGAAAGCCAAGTTGACAAACAGAAATAACCAACTGCAGAAATGGAATTTGTCTCCCGGGGAAATGTAGATTGTGTTCATCTTCGATCTGTGCGCATGCACGGAAACAGGAATGTACAATGGACCATGGCTGCTTTCAGGAGCCATGGTCTTTTTTCGGCTGGTGGAGGTTTTCGGCGGTTTGCCGGGAATGCGTATTTTGCAGGGATTTCCACTGTCTGTGACCCGGGAGTTGGAAATGGAGGGGTGAAATGAATTTACCAAAAAGCTTTGTCAGTATCATCAAAAAGTACGGAATCGGGCAGGATGAGATCGTATTTGCCGCCGGGGCCGACTTTGATGCGGAATACCGGTTTGCGGATTCCATTGCGGCGCTGACGAAAGAAAAACTGATTCTGGCCGCGTACCCTTATGTGGAAAAGGCGGAGTACAGCTTTGGCGGCTACGGCGGCTGGCAGATGATGGAGGAAAAGATCTCTAGAGAAAATGCGGCGCTGACAGATGAGCCTGCTCTGCAGATCTTTGAGCTGAAGGATGTAGAGAAAATGGAAGTGATCCGGCAGGTGGCCACAGGTGTGCTCATGGCAAAGATCGCCGGAGTGGAGCAGAATCTTTGCCACTTTTCCAATACCAGGATGGAAACCTTTTTAAGGCTATGCCGCCTTCGGGAGAAGCTGGAAAAGAATGAGGAAATCACGTCAGAAGATCTGGACGTAAAAAAGGGGAAGGAGTGCTGCCCCAAATGCGGCATGATCTATCCGGATCAGGAGAGAAAGATCTGTCCCAAATGTATGGATAAAAAGTCCATTCTTTTGCGGGTGATGTCCTATTTCAAGCCCTACAAAAAATATCTGGCCATAATGATTTTATGCTATTTGGGGACGGCGGCCCTGAATCTGGTATGGCCTTACTTAAGCGGCACCATTCTCTATGACCGGGTGCTGGCCCGGGATGAGGGGTTCCTTGCCATGCTGGGACTTCCCCAGGGACGCTTTGCCGCCGCGCTTACGGTGCTGGTGATCTCCATGATCGTCACCAAGGTGGTTATGCAGGGGCTGGGCATTCTGCAGGGGGTGCTGACGGCCAGGATTGCCCCGGAGGTGGTGGCCAGGCTTAAGAGCCAGGTGTTTGCCTCCATGGGCAGGCTCTCCATCAGCTTCTATTCCAGAAGGCAGACAGGAGGCCTGATGACCCGGGTGTCCGACGACGCGGAGGAGATATCAAGCTTCTTTATAGACGGAATCCCTTATTTCTTTATTAATGTGGGGAATATACTGGCCACCAGTGTGATCATGTTCCTGTTAAATCCGCTGCTGGCGCTGGTGTCCGTGATTCTTATGCCTGTGCTGGTGGTCATCAGCTATCGGATGATGCCCCATCTGTGGCATTACTACGGCAAGAGGCACAGAGCCAACCGCCGCATGAAGGGACAGATGAATGAAAACTTTACCGGGGCCAGAGTGGTGAAGGCCTTCGGCCAGCAGGAGCAGGAGATGACCCGGTTTTCCAAGAGCAACGGAAAGGTGAAGACCGCGGAGATGGATCTGGCCCGCTACGACAATAAGTTTTTTGCCCTGTATTGCACGGTGGAGGATACCATCAGCTTTCTGGTCTGGGCCGTGGGCGGCGCCATGATCATCGGCGGCTCCAATATTGAACTGGGTCTGCTGCTTACCTTTTCCGGCTATGTGGGACAGCTGAAGGGGCCTCTGGAATTTATGTCCCGGATCATCCGCTGGTACACCAACTGCATGAACTCGGCCCAGCGTATGTTTGAGATCATCGACGCGGTGCCGGAGGTGAAGGAAGCTCCCCAGCCCATCAGACCGGAAAGACTGCGCGGGGAGATCGAATTGAAGAATGTGACCTTCGGCTATGAGGCAAACAAGCCTATTTTGAAGGATATCAGCTTTCATGTGGAGGCAGGGGAGGTGTTCGGCATCGTGGGACGCTCCGGCGCCGGCAAATCCACCCTGGTCAATCTGATTTCCCGGCTCTACGACACTCAGGAGGGCGAGGTGCTGGTGGACGGCATCAATGTAAAGCAGTACGGCTTCCGGGAGCTTCGAAAGAACGTGGCCATGGTGTCTCAGGAGACCTATATCTTTATGGGAACAGTGGCGGAAAACATTGCTTATGCCCGTCCCGAGGCCAGCAGAGAGGAGATCATCCGGGCGGCTGTTCAGGCCAACGCCCATGACTTTATCTGCAAGATGCCGGAGGGGTATGACACGATCCTTGGCTCCTCCAGCCGTTCTCTTTCGGGAGGAGAGAAGCAGAGGATATCCATCGCCAGAGCCATTCTGGCGGATCCCAAGATTTTGATCCTGGACGAGGCCACCTCCGCGGTGGATACGGAGACGGAGCTTGCCATCCAGAAGTCCCTGGAGCGGTTGGAAAAGGGCAGGACGGTGCTGTCCATCGCCCACAGACTTTCCACCCTGCGCAATGCCACCCACCTGATCGTGCTGGATGACGGCAGGCTTACGGAGTCGGGTACCCACGAGGAGCTGCTGGCGAAAAAGGGCACCTTCTACAAGCTCAGCGAGCTGCAGACCAAGGCCCTGGCCATGCGGGGGATCGAGTAGACGAATCAGAAAACGGAAGGCTTTAAATTTTTAGGAAACAGCCGTGAGAGGCTGTCAGAGAGGAATATATAATGGAAGGACATGAAAATGGCGGGCAGGACCTGCTGGACCTGCAGGAGTTTGACGAGGAAGCGCTGAAAAAGGAATCGGAGGAGCTTCTGGAGATGCGTTTCCTCACCGGGGAAAATGCTCAGTTTGCAAGGACACCCGGAGGATTTGTTTCCCTGAAGACAAAGGACAGGGAATACCCAAGAGTGGGAGTATATCTGACATTTCCCCTGACGAATCCGGAGGAATTTATATCCATCCGGGAGGCGGATGAAAAAGCGAAGGAGATCGGCATTGTGGAAAAGCTTTCCCAGCTTCCGAAGGATCAGCAGGAGATGCTGCAGGAACAGATCCGTCTGCGTTATTTTATGCCGGTGATCACCAAGGTGCTGGATGTGAAGGACGAGTACGGATATGCCTACTGGAATGTGGTAACCACCTTCGGCGCCTGCCGCTTTACCACTCAGATGAGCGGCGACGCTGTGATTCATCTGAGCGATTCCAGGCTGCTGGTGACGGATATCGACGGAAACCGGTACGAGATTCCGGATTTTTACCAGCTGGGCGTAATGGAACGTAAGAAACTGGATCTGTTTATATAACACGGCAGCTTCAACCGGGTTAAACGGAAGCTGTGGTATTTGAGAAAGGCATGTAAATATTATGAAATTATTATATCAATTGAGCGCTGCCCAGCTGGAGACTCTGGCGCTCCGGGACGGGGAGGAGCTGCGATACTGTGTCCCTGTGGATCTGGAGTTCGACAACAGGGCAAAGCTGGCCAGGGATGCCTACGCCGGGCAGGTCTGGCTGGGGGTGACAGGGGAGCGCTTCCTGGTGCTGGAGGGAGAACAGGTGACAGAATTTCTCCTGAAGGACTGTGAAAGGATTAAGTGCGAGCATCAGGTGAACAGCGGGATCGTTACCGTGACGAAAAAGGACGGACAGATTATCTGTGCGGCGCGGTTTTCCATGCGCCACATTATCCGGGTATCCTATGTGGTCAGAGGAGCCCAGGCTGTGATCACAGCCATGGAGAAGGGCGGAGAGCCGGAAAGAATCGTCAGCCTGGAATATGAGAAATACTGTGAAAAATGCGGGCGGGCCCTGCCGGGCACCAGCAAATGTCCTTACTGTGAGGGAAAGGCGGATCTGCTGAAGAAGTTTATGGCGCTCTGCGGAGGGTATGTGGGGAAGCTTTTGCTGATCTCCCTGATCATGGCCCTGATCGCTGCGGTGAACCTCATATCTCCCATGATACAGAGACAGTTTATCGACGGCGTGCTGGCCACGGGTGAGGGAGGGTGGTCCGATCTGTGGCTGTTTGTGGGAGTCACCTTTTTCCTTCTGGTGGCCCGGATCCTTTTGGAGGTCTATCGGTACTGGCAGTGCGTATCGCTGGGCACCTCCTTAAGCATGACCCTTCGTCAGAAGCTGTATCAGAAGATCCAGATGCTCTCCCTGTCTTTTATCAACAACAGAAAGCCGGGAGAGCTGATGAACCGTGTGGCCCGGGATACAAACCAGATCCGGGCCTTCATGGAGGAAATATTCGGAGATATGTTTTCCGTATTGCTGACCATGATCGTTTCCCTGGTAATGATGCTTTTGATCAGCTGGAAGATGACCCTTATGACCATGGCCGTTATTGTCTTTGTCTTTGTGATTACCAAAGCGTTCTGGCACCATATTCACTGCATCTTTCATAAGCAGTGGCTGAAGGCCGACGATCTGGCCAGCAGTCTGCAGGACATTATCTCCGGTATGCGTGTGGTGAAATCCTTCGGCAAGGAGGAGAGAGAGGCGGGACGTTTCCAGAAGAAAGCAGAGGAGTTTGCCGCCATCAGCAGGAAAAACGAGACCTTCTGGGCCGTTTTCTTTCCTATTCTGACATTTCTGATGGGAGTGGGCACCTATATCGCCGTGTATTTCGGCGGCATGGATGTGCTGACGGGCAGGATGAGCGTGGGAGAGCTGGTACAGTTCATCACCTATTGCGGTTATCTGTTTGGGCCGTTGGGCTGGATGACCCATCTGCCCCGGGCGGTGATGCAGATGATCACCAGCCTGAATCGGATCTACGACGTGCTGGATGAGCAGCCTTCCATTACGGACCGGGAGGACAGCCGGGAATTTCCCATTGAGGGTGCGTTTACCTTTGAGGATGTGTCCTTCGGTTATCATACCTACGAGCCGGTGCTGGAGAATATCACCTTTGATGTGAAGCCCGGGGAGATGATCGGGCTTGTGGGAGCCTCCGGCACGGGAAAATCCACCCTGATCAATCTGATCATGCGCCTGTATGACGTGGACCAGGGAACCATCACCATCGACGGGGTGGATATCCGGGACGTGAAGGCAGACAGCCTGCACACCCAGATCGGGGTGGTATTACAGGAGACCTTTTTGTTCTCCGGCAGTATTTTGGCCAATATCCGCTTTGCCAGACAGAACGCTTCTCTGGCCGAGGTGATTCAGGCGGCCAAGGCGGCCAATGCCCATGATTTTATCACCAAGACTCCCGACGGCTACAACACCTATGTGGGAGAACACGGCTATAATCTTTCGGGAGGAGAGCGGCAGAGGATCGCCATTGCCAGGGCCATCCTGAACAACCCCAGGCTTTTGATTCTGGATGAGGCAACCTCGGCTCTGGATACCGAGAGCGAATTCCTGATCCAGCAGGCGCTGGACCGTCTGGTGAAGGGCAGAACCACCTTTGCCATCGCCCATAGGCTGTCCACCCTGCGCAATGCGGACCGTCTGGTGGTTATCGACAAGCATGGGATCGCCGAGATCGGAACCCATAATGAGCTTCTGGAAAAGAAGGGGATTTACTATGGTCTGGTGACGGCGCAGCTGAAGATGGCCGAAGGGAAGTAAGCATGGCTGAAGGGGATGTTTATATTAACATTTTATGAAATGATTGAAATGCCCATGAATTTATGGTAGAGTAATAAAGACATAAACTATTGGGAATGGGAGCCGGAGCAGAATGGAACAATACAAACAGGAATTTATCGAGTTCATGGTGGACAGCCAGGTGCTGAAGTTTGGTCAGTTTACTCTGAAAAGCGGAAGGAAATCACCGTTTTTTATGAATGCGGGAGCATATGTGACAGGCACCCAGCTGCGAAAGCTGGGAGAGTATTATGCCAGGGCCATCCATGATAATTTCGGGGACGATTTTGACATTCTGTTCGGGCCTGCCTACAAGGGTATTCCCTTAAGTGTGGCCGCGGCCATGGCATACAGCGAGATTTACGGCAGGGACATCCGCTACTGTTCCAACAGGAAGGAAGTAAAGGACCACGGGGATGTGGGTATTTTGCTGGGGAGCAGCATCAAGGATGGAGACAGGATCGTAATTATCGAAGACGTGACCACCTCCGGCAAATCCATTGAGGAGACCTTCCCTATTATCCAGGCCCAGGGAAATGTGGAGATCAAAGGGCTGATGGTATCGCTGAACCGAATGGAGAAGGGGCTGGGCGGCAGACTGAGCGCTCTGGATGAGATCCGGGAAAAGTATGGTTTTGAAGCCCGTTCCATAGTGACTATGCGGGATGTGACGGAATACCTGTACAATAAGCCTTATAAAGGACAGATCTACATCGACGATACCTTGAAGGCGGCTATCGATGAATACTATGCCGTCTACGGCGCGTAGGCGCCATACGGAAACTTGCGGAAAAGACGACAGAAAGCTTCTGATATGCAGTGCGAAGACGGAGACAGAAAGGGGAAGGAAGATGGAGCAGAAACTTTACAAGGTGATGAACGGCGCAGGAGCCGCCAATATCACCATCGGTGTGGTGACTCTGGTAGTAGGGATTGTATCCGGTATTTTGCTGATTGTTGCCGGAGCAAAGCTGATCGCGGGGAAATCCAAGATTTTATTTTAACGGTGAGGAGCTTAGCGGGCATTTCCTGAGGGGAGTGCCCTTTAGAGTTTATATGAAAAAAAGAAAATCCTTTATATTTACCAATAAAAAGCATTCCAACAGAGCGATTATGTCTACCATTCTGGGGATCATCAGTCTGGTATCCCTGGGCATCGTGGTGGTTTTGTCCGGCAGGAACGGGGGAGATGCGCCGGGAGGCTTCGGCGTTACGGGACTGCTTGCTTCCCTGTATTCGGTGATCGGACTGATTCTGGGGATCGCTACCTGGAGGGAAAAGGATTATTACAGGATCTTTCCGGTGCTGGGAACACTGTTGAATCTGGCGGCGCTGGGAGGAATCAGCTTCATATTATATGCGGGAGTGAATTTGTGATGAGTGATTATATGGAAATAGAAGCAGATATTTTGGAGGAGCGCTATGGACTTGCGCTCCAAAGAATAAAAGAAATTCCCGGAGAGCATTTGGGACAGGACAGTCTGGAGGACTATTTTTCCTTTTGTGCAGGCTTTGTGCTGATGATTGACGATACAAGGGGATTTCTTGCGGGCGGAGGCCTGGAGAGCGCGCCTCTGGAGGAGCTTGAGCGCCGCAACCAGGCTCTTTACGGCGATATTCTGCCTTCCCATTATGAAAAGAGCTACGGCAATCCGGCTGTGGCGGTCAAATTGCTGGGAGAGGACTATGGCCGGGAGCTGTGTTTTTTGTATACAAAGCTTCGGGAGATGATCGGCTTTGTCTATGAAGGCCGGCTGGAGGAGCTCGTGATCCGGCTGGAGCTTTTAGCGGAGGTATATGCGGCCTTCCGATATAAGGAGGCAGAGGAGGGCGGACTGCCCTCAGGGGATGAAATCCGGGGAATCCTGTATTGGTTTGTCAGCGATTACGCCGATATCACAGCAGAGAGGACCGTGAGGGAGCTGGTGTGTCCCGGGGAGAGCATGGCGGTCAGGCTGATACAGGAGAGCGACCTGACGGATGTAAGATTCTTGTATTACTACGGCGAATATGTGGGCAGAAACGAGCTGGAGACCGCGCGGTTTCTGGCCGGGCTCCCGGAGGAGACCATAGCCTCCATGGCGGATACTTATACGGAGGGCTACCGCATCGGATTTGAGGTGACGGGAAAGGATCTTTCCAAAAAGCAGACGGTGGGGCTGTATTATCGGCTGGGATTTGAGCGTATGATGCGCAGGGCGGTAAACAATTTTGCGGACATGGGACTTCGTCCGGTCACCAGGCGGGGAGCCTTTACCGGCGGTACGGTAAACCGTCAGTACGATTATGACCACAAGGACGACAGGACGCTTTACCTGGACAAAAACTATGTAAATCGTCAGCTGGAGGCGACCCGCACGGCCTTTGAAAAGGTAAAGACCGAGGCGGCGGGCTTTGCGGGGCCGGCTGTGGTGGAAACCTTCGGGGAGGCGGATTTTGACCCTGTAATCAAAGAAGAAGCGCTGAAGCTGTCTCCGGAGCAGAACAGACTCTGGGTGGACTACCGGACGCAGGCAGGGCAGCTGCAGAGGGAATATATTATTGAAGAGGAACGCAGCTTTACCATTATCGCTTTTCCCATACCGGAGGTTGGATCCGTGTTTCAGGAGCTCTTCAGCGAGACTATCCGCATCAATACGCTGGATTATATGCTGTACCGCAGGGTTCAGCAGACACTGATCGATGCGCTTGATACGGCGGATTACTGTGAAATCAGGGGAAAGGACGGCAACCGGACCGATCTGCGGGTCAATTTGTGGAAGCTGAAGGATCCGCAGAAGGAGACGATTTTTGAAAATTGCGTGGCGGATGTGAACATTCCCGTGGGAGAGGTGTTTACCTCCCCTGTGCTGGCGGGGACAAACGGAACGCTCCATGTGACCAGAGTCTTTCTGGGAGGACTGGAGTTTCGGGATCTGTCCATTGTTTTCCGGGACGGCATGATCCGGGAGTATTCCTGCGGAAATTATGAAAACGAAGAGGAAAACCGTAATTTTATCCGGGAAAATATTTTGTTCCGTCATGAGACGCTTCCTCTGGGGGAATTTGCTATCGGCACCAACACCACCGCCTATGTGGCGGCCAAGCGCCTGGGGGTGGAGGGAAAGCTTCCCATCCTGATCGCCGAGAAGATGGGCCCTCATTTTGCGGTGGGGGATACCTGCTATTCCCATACTGAGGATATCAGGGTTTACAATCCCGACGGAAAGGAGATCGTTGCCAGGGAGAATGAGGTGTCGGCGGGCCGGAAGGAAAATCCGTCCCAGGCATATTTTAACTGCCACACGGACATTACCATTCCCTATGACGAGCTGGGAGAGCTGACGGCAGTAAAAAAGGACGGAACAAGGATTCCCGTTATCCGGGACGGCAGGTTTGTCCTGCCCGGCTGTGAGGCGCTGAACGAGGCATTCGGGGACTGACGAAGCCGTGAAAAGAAACGAAAGATTTGTGCTTGCATAGACTGGACAATTTTAGTACACTGTAATTATAAAACGGATTAAGGCAGAAAAGAGCAGGGAGGTACAGGAATGGCGAAGGTTGGAATTGTGATGGGCAGCGATTCCGATATGCCGGTAATGGCGAAGGCGGCGGAGATTCTGGAAAAGCTGGGAATTTCATATGAAATGTCAATCATCAGCGCCCACAGGGAGCCGGAGGTGTTTTTTGAATATGCCAGGGGAGCGGAGGAAAAGGGATTTCGGGTGATCATTGCGGGAGCGGGAATGGCGGCTCATCTGCCGGGCATGTGTGCGGCGATCTTTCCCATGCCGGTCATCGGCATTCCCATGCACACCACCTCCCTGGGAGGACGGGACTCTCTGTATTCTATCGTACAGATGCCGGCGGGGATTCCGGTGGCCACGGTGGCCATTAACGGCGGCGCCAACGCAGGACTGCTGGCGGCAAAAATTCTGGCCGTGTCGGACCCGGAGCTTTTGGAAAGACTGAAGGCCTACAGCGCGCAGCTGAAGGAGCAGGTGGAGGCTAAGGATGAAAGGCTCCGTCGAGAGGGATACAAGGCCTATCTGGAGAGCATGAAAAAGTGATTTGCCGGCTGTCCCTGACAGATGACAAAACCTGAAAACGAGGATCAGCTGGATCAGCTGACAATACAAAAACGTGACATGGAGGATAAGATGGATTACAGGAAAGCGGGAGTGGATATTGAAGCGGGCTATCGTTCGGTGGAGCTGATGAAGGAGCATGTAAGGAAGACCATGCGTCCGGAGGTGCTTGGGGGGCTGGGCGGTTTTTCCGGAGCCTTTTCCATGGCGGCCTGCAGGAATATGGAAAATCCCGTGCTTTTGTCCGGCACGGACGGCGTAGGGACGAAGATCAAGCTGGCCTTTCTCATGGACCGGCACGACACGGTGGGAATCGACTGTGTGGCCATGTGCGTAAATGACATTGCCTGCGCAGGCGGAGAGCCGTTGTTTTTCCTGGATTATATTGCCTGCGGCAGGAACTATCCCGAAAAAATTGCGTCTATTGTAAAAGGCGTTGCGGAGGGCTGCCAACAGGCGGGAGCGGCTTTGATCGGCGGTGAGACTGCCGAGCATCCCGGACTGATGCCGGAGGAGGAATATGATCTGGCGGGCTTTACCGTAGGGATCGTGGACGAAAAGGATATGATTACCGGAAAAGAGATCCGGGAGGGAGACGTACTGATCGGTATTGCCTCCTCCGGGGTTCATTCCAACGGTTTTTCCCTGGTGCGGAAGGTGTTTGATATGACAAGGGAGAGCCTGGACACCTACTATGAGGAGCTGGGAGCCACCCTGGGAGAAACGCTTCTTACCCCTACCAGGATATATGTGAAGGCTCTGAAGGCAGTCAGAGAGGCAGGCGTGGTCATAAAGGGCTGCAGCCATATCACCGGCGGCGGTTTTTATGAGAATATTCCCAGAATGCTGCCGGAGGGAGTCAGGGCCGTTATCGAGAAAGGAAGCTACGAGCTTCCGGCTATTTTCCGGCTGCTGCAGGAAAAGGGCGGCATTGAGGAGCATGTGATGTACAATACCTTTAACTGCGGTCTGGGAATGGTGCTGGCCGTGGATTCCGCCGACGCAGAGAAAACCCTGGAGGCTCTGCGGGCGGCAGGCGAGACCGCATACCTGGCAGGCCGCTGCAAGGCGGGAGAAAGAGGAGTAGACATATGCTGAGGGCAGCGGTGTGCGTGTCCGGGGGCGGCACCAATCTGCAGGCGCTGATAGATGCCATAGAGCAGGGAAAGGTCACCAACACGCAGATCGTGGGAGTGCTCAGCAACAATGCCGGTGTCCGGGCGCTGGAACGGGCCAGGGAACACGGTATTCCAGGCGCAGCCGTTTGTCCCCGGGACTATCAAAGCAGAGAGGCCTTTGAGAAGGCAATGCTGGAAAAGCTGTGTCAGATGGCGCCGGATCTGATCGTGCTGGCAGGCTTCCTGGTGAAGATACCAAAGGAGATGGTGTGCCGGTTCCCCAATCGGATCATAAATATTCATCCGTCACTGATTCCTTCCTTCTGCGGCACCGGGTATTATGGTATAAGGGTACATGAAAAGGTTCTGGAACGGGGCGTTAAGATTACGGGGGCTACGGTTCACTTTGTAAACGAAGGAATGGACGAGGGCCCAATCATCTCTCAGAAGGCTGTGGCGGTGGAGGAGGATGACACGCCGGAGACACTGCAGAGGCGGGTGATGGAGCAGGCGGAATGGATCCTGCTTCCCCGGGCGGTGGATGACATCGCAAACGGGCGGATCCGGGTTGCGGACGGCAGAGTGCGCCGGGAGAGATCCGGACAGGATATCGAGCAGACGGAAAGGTAAGGTGGAGGCATGAAGGTATTGATCGTAGGAGGCGGCGGGAGAGAACACGCCATAGCGGTCAGCATGAAAAAAAGCAGCCGGGTTGACCGGATCTATTGCGTTCCCGGCAATGCGGGGATCGCACAGATCGCTGAGTGCGAGCCTTCCATCGGTGTCATGGAGTTTGACCGGATTGCGGCTTATGCAAAGGAAAAGGCGGTGGATCTGGTATTTGTGGCGCCGGATGATCCGTTGGTGGGAGGACTGACGGACGTGCTGAAGGCTGAAGGCCTGCGGGTATTCGGGCCGGACAAAAAAGCGGCGATTTTAGAGGGAAGCAAGGCTTTTTCCAAGGATCTGATGAAAAAGTATCATATTCCCACGGCGGCTTATGAGATCTTTGAGGATCCGGATCAGGCGCTCGCGTACCTGGAGAATGCCAGGATGCCTATCGTACTGAAGGCGGACGGGCTTGCGCTGGGAAAGGGCGTATTGATCTGCAATACGCTGGAGGAAGCCAGAGCCGGTGTCCGGGAGATCATGCTGGATAAGCATTTCGGCAGCGCCGGGAACCGTATGGTCATCGAAGAGTACATGACCGGAAGAGAGGTTTCCGTGCTGGCCTTTGTGGACGGAAAAACCATCCGGCCCATGACCTCCGCTCAGGATCATAAGCGGGCCTGCGACGGGGATCAGGGCTTGAACACCGGCGGTATGGGTACCTTTTCACCCAGTCCGTTCTATACGCCGGAGGTGGATGAATTCTGCAGGAAGCATATTTATCAGGCAACCGTGGATGCCATGGCGGCGGAAGGAAGAGAATTCAAGGGGGTTATTTTCTTCGGGCTGATGCTGACGCCTCAGGGTCCCAGAGTGCTGGAATACAATGCCAGGTTTGGAGATCCGGAAACCCAGGTGGTTTTATGCAGGATGAAGAATGATATCATGGATGTTCTGGACGCCTGTATAGACGGCACGCTTGACCGGATTGACCTTGCGTTTGAGGAGGACGCGGCTGTCTGTGTGGTGCTGGCCTCCGAAGGGTATCCTCTGTCCTATGAGAAGGGCTTTGAGATTACGGGACTGGAAAAATTTGAGGGAAGGGATGACTATTACTGTTTCCATGCGGGAAGCAGATTTGACGGCCAGGGGCGGATCGTCACAAACGGCGGAAGAGTGCTGGGAGTGACGGCCAGAGGCGCCGATCTTAAGGAGGCCAGGGCGAAGGCCTACGAGGCTGCAGGCTGGGTGTCTTTTGCCAATAAATATATGCGCGGCGACATCGGCAGAGCGATCGATGAAGCGCAGAGTATTTAATAAACTATATAAAATAAGGGGTAGGAGGAATAAATATGGAACGCATAGCCAGTCTGATCCAGACAGATTTGTACCATGTCCCCTGTGTCTGTGAGAAGTGCGGGGGTGTGATGATATTTCAGGGAATCGGAGAATATCATTGCGAAGACTGCGGCACGGTGGCATTTGACGATTACGGAAAGGTCAGGGGATATATTGAAGAGCACAGGGGAGCCAATGCCATGGAGATCGAAAGCGCTGTGGGTGTCTCTCAGAGAACGATCCGTCAGCTTCTCAGAGAAGGAAGACTGGAGGTGGCGGAGGGCTCCAGAACATTCCTGCATTGTGAATTGTGCGGTAAGCCTATTCGCAGCGGGAAATTCTGCCCGGATTGTGAAACCAAGGCTCACCGGAGTCTGGAGGAGAAGCAGAGAGAGATGCTGAACAAGGTCAAGAACATGCAGGGCTTTGGACTGAACGAAACTGGCGACGAGGGTCAGAAACGGTTTGTGCGTGACAACGGATAAGCAGGATACAGGAAAGAAAGATGCCTTGAAACAGGCGGAAAGACGCAAATGCCGGCAAAGCAGGCATGGGGGTATGTTTATGAAAAGAACAAAAGAGATTAATACATCAGGGGTATCCACACACAGAAAATGGATTTTGACGGCGGTCACGTCTTTTGTGCTTGTGTTTTTCCTGGGGCTGTGTACAGACAGTTTCCGCATGGTGAGTCATGCGGAGAGCGAGGCGGTTGTCACGGCGGGAAAGGGCATCAATATCCGCAGGGAGCCCAATTCCTCCAGTGAAGTGATCGGAGGCCAGGAGCCAAATAAAACGATCTCCATTAAGAGTCAGGTACAGGGAGCGGACGGCTATACCTGGTATGAGGTGTATGTGGACTCCTATACCACAGGCTGGGTGCGTTCCGACCTGGTAAGGATTACGGACGGGACTACCCCGCCCACCGGTACGGCAACGACAACAACACCTAACACCTCTACGCCGCCTCCTGCCACGGATCCGGATACGCCAGTGGAGGAGCCTCCTGCTCAGGTGACAGTGGTAAATCCCGTAAACGGCGTTGTGACGGGGGGACCGGTAAATATATACAGCAATGTGTCTGCGGCCAGTCAGCTGATTACCACGGCTGCGGACGGACTGTCAGTGACCATTAACGGTACGGCTTATTCCTCCGACGGCAAGTTTTGGTATCAGGTGAGCTTTATGGATAATGGAGCCGACGTGGTGGGCTTTATGGACTCCGCCTATGTGGTTCCTTCCGGCGAGCTGACGGCTTATACCCCGGAGGCGCCTGTGGACCCGGATCCGCCTGTGGATCCGGCCCCGCCGGAAGATCCCAAGGAGTATGAAACCCTGCTGGAGGGAGAGATCTGGTATCTGGTGGACAACACCGGTGATGTGGCGGAGAAGAATCCCATAGAAAAGCTTCTCAGCATTGCCAAGCAGGGACAGGACATGATCGATGAGGCCAACAAAAAAGCCAATCGGAACCAGGTGATCGTTATCGTGCTGGTTTTCCTTTTGGTAGGCGCTGCTGTGGTGATCGGATTTTTGGTGTTCAAAATCAAGGATATGATGGACTCTGCCTATTATAAAGAGGTGGAGAGGGATACGATGAAGCGCAGAGAGACCAGTACTGCCCGGGGAAGCGGCCAGCGTGTCATGACCACGGTGGGAGGCGGTTCATCAGGTCAGCGCTCAGTTTCTCAGGGAAGTCGTCCCGCAGGAGGCTCCCAGACTGCGCACTCAGGGACAGGCGCCCAGGGAGCTCGTCCCGCAGGAGGTTCTCAGGGAGCGCGTCCTGCCGCCGGCTCCGTGCAGGGAGCGCGCCCCGCAGGCAGCCCTCAGGGAAGTCGTCCTGCCGCCGGCTCTGCTCAGGGAGCTCGTCCTGCAGGCAGTCCTCAGGGAAGTAGGCCTGTGACAGGCTCAGGCCAGGGAGCTCGTCCTGCAGGCAGCCCTCAGGGAAGTCGTCCTGCCGCCGGCTCCGGCCAGGGAGCGCGCCCCGCAGGAGGCTCTCAGGGAGGTCGCCCCGCAGGAACGCCTCAGGGAGCCCGTCCCGCAGGCGGTGCCCAGAGCCAGCGTCCTGCCGGCGCTTCTTCGGGGCAGAAGCAGACAGGCTCTCAGGGATGGAAATCCAGGAATTTTATGTCTGAGGATGACGATGAATTTGAATTTGAGTTTTTGAACTATGACGGGGATGAGGAATAATCCTCTTTAAGAAGGAACCGGGCGGATAACCTCTGCCGGTTTCTTCTTTTTATGTTGACACTGCCCGCCGGCTGTTATATGATAGATAACACAGTTCCCGGCTCGATGCACGGGGCTGTGCGGACAGGGACGGATGTCTGCAGCGCGGGCAGAGGAGGTACGGCCATGATCATAGAAATTGATTTTAACAGTGACGAAGCGCTGTATCTGCAGCTTCGGAATCAAATCATACTGGGGATTGCCACTTCTCAGTTCCATGAGGGGGATTCGCTTCCCAGCGTCCGTCAGATGGCAGATATCATCGGTATCAATATGCACACGGTGAATAAGGCCTATACGGTGCTGCGGCAGGAGGGCTATGTGAAGGTGGACCGCCGCAAAGGCGCCGTAATTGCCATAGATGTGGACAGAATCCGCACGCTGGAGGAATTGAAGAAGGAGCTTCAGGTCATACTGGCAAAGGGCAGCTGTAAAAATATCACCAAGGATGAGATACATGAACTGATAGAAGAGATTTATGCGGACTATATGTAAAATGGAGGTTATACGTTTATGCAGGGGCAGTTTACGGATAATGCACAGGAGGCGCTGAAGCTGGCCTCCAGATGTGCCGCCAGCCTGAAACAGGGGTATGTGGGAACGGAACACATTCTCATAGGGCTTTTAAAGGAGCCCGCCGGTGTGGCTCACAGGGTTCTGACGGACAATAATGTGGATGCGGACCAGATCCTGGATATGATCAAGGAGCTGATCGCCTTTGAGGGGGGAGTGGGTTTAAAGGAAAGAGAAGGATATTCCCCGCGGGCCTTCAGGATTCTGGACGAGGCTCACCGGCAGGCGGCCAGGTTCGGACAGAGGGAGACGGGAACGGAGCATATTCTTCTGGCCATAATCAAAGAGGGGGAGAATGTGGCAGTGCGTCTGCTGAACACCATAGGGGTCAACGTACAGAAGGTATACGCCGATACATTGATCGCCATGGGGCAGGACGGCGGTCTGTATAAGGAGGATCTGGCCAGGAAGGGACCGGGAAAGGCCAGACCTTCGGCTTTGAGCCAATACAGCAGAGATCTGACGGCCATGGCCAGAGATGGAAGGCTGGATCCGGTTATCGGCAGGGAGGATGAGATCCGCCGTCTGATCCAGATCCTCAGCCGGCGGACAAAAAATAATCCCTGCCTGGTGGGAGAGCCCGGCGTGGGGAAGACCGCTGTGGTGGAAGGACTTGCCCTGCGTATTGTGGAGGGCAAGGTACCTCTTACGGTGAAGGATAAGCGTGTGCTGACGCTGGATTTGTCGGGAATGGTGGCCGGCAGCAAATACCGGGGAGAATTTGAGGAACGCATTAAACGGGTCATCCGGGAAGTGATAGACGATGGAAATGTGATACTGTTTCTGGATGAGCTGCACACGATCATCGGCGCAGGGGGCGCGGAGGGAGCCATCGACGCATCCAATATTTTAAAGCCTTCCCTGGCCAGGGGAGAGCTCCAGATGATCGGCGCCACCACCATTGCGGAATACCGCAAATATATTGAGAAGGATGCCGCTCTGGAGCGCCGTTTTCAGCCCGTCACCGTGGAGGAGCCTTCAGAGGAGGAGGCCATCCGCATTCTGGAGGGAATCCGGGGAAAATATGAGGAGCACCATCAGGTGTCCATCACTGATCAGGCAGTGGAGGCGGCGGTGAGATTGTCCAGCCGCTATATCAACGACAGAAACCTGCCGGATAAGGCCATCGACCTGATCGACGAGGCGGCGGCCAGCGCCAGACTGCGCACCATGGATATGCCGGACAAACAGAAGGAAATCATAGAGCAGATCAAAAGAATGGATCTGCAGATAGAGCGGTCTATCCGTATGGAAGCTTTTTCACAGGCTGCGGAGATCAAGAGAAACCAGGACGAGCTGGTGAAAAAATACGAGCGGCTGAAGAAACGCCAGGACAGCCGGGAGACAGGAAAGAAATATATGGTGGGTGAGAACGAGATCGCCGAGGTGGTGGCCATGTGGACCAAAATTCCTGTCAGAAAGCTGGCCCAGAAGGAGAGCGAGCGTCTTTTGAAGCTGGAGGGCATCCTGCACCGCCGGGTTATCGGCCAGGAGGAGGCCGTCACGGCGGTGGCCAAGGCCATGCGGCGGGGACGTGTGGGATTAAAGGATCCCAGAAGGCCCATCGGTTCCTTCCTGTTTCTTGGGCCCACCGGCGTGGGGAAAACAGAGCTGTCCAAGGCTCTGGCGGAAGCCATGTTCGGATCCGAGGAAGCGATTATCCGGGTGGACATGTCCGAATATATGGAGGGACATTCCGTATCCAAGATGATCGGCTCTCCGCCCGGATACGTTGGATTTGAGGAGGGCGGCCAGCTCAGCGAAAAGGTGCGCCGCAACCCTTATTCGGTGGTGCTTTTTGACGAGATCGAAAAAGCGCATCCGGATGTGTTCAATGTATTGCTGCAGGTGCTGGATGACGGCCATATTACGGATTCCAAGGGCAGAAAGGTCAGCTTCAAAAATACGATTCTGATCATGACCTCCAATGCGGGCGCAGCCAGGATCGTGGATCCCAAGAACCTGGGCTTTTCCGCGGGAAGCGACGCAAAAAAGGACTACGAGAAAATGAAGTCCGGGGTTATGGAGGAGGTAAAGAGAAGCTTTAAGCCGGAGTTTATAAACCGAATCGACGATATTATAGTATTCCATCAGCTGGGGAACGACCACATGAAGTCTATCGTCAATCTGCTGGCATCCGACCTTTACGCAAGGTGCGAGGCACAGATGGATATCCGGCTGAGCATGACCTCCGCCCTGAAAGAGCATCTGGTGGAAAAATATGCGGATCATAAAATGGGCGCCAGACCGTTGAAGAGGGCCATCCAGTCGGTGGTGGAGGACGCTCTGGCAGAGGAGATCCTGATGAAAAAGATCCAGCCGGGGGATGTGGTCTCCGCAGGCTTTAAAAACGGAAAGGTCTGTTTTACCACCAAAATGCCTTGAACGGCGAAGCCGCAAAAAGTAATAGAAAAATGAAGGCTTTTGTATTATACTTTATGTGAAATCCCGGAGAGCTCCGGGTAATCCCGGCAGGCATAAATCCGGGCGCACAGTACAAAAACAGGAGGACACACAGATGGCAGTGGTAGAGGAATTGCTGCGAAGCGAGGCGGACGGAAGGGTGAGCTTCGGAAATCACAGGCTGGCTCAAAAGGCGAAGGTGGAGGACTATCCTCATGCAGGCGATCTTCTTAAGGTGAAGACCTGCAGCGCTATTACCAAGCTGGAGAAGAACGGAATGTTTCTTTACGAATCCGTTCCCGGCACCAGTGTTATTAACTTCGCGGAGAGAGAAAACGGTGTGGAGTTTATCGTGGAGGGAGACGAGGATGCCCAGATCACTGTCGGTCTCACGGACGAGACGGAGTATGAGGTGTTTGTGGACGGAAAGAGCATGGGAAATATGACCACCGGACTGGGCGGCAAGCTTTCTCTGAGTGTGGAGCTGGAAAATGCCGGAGAGGTGCCGGTGAGAATCGAACGGGTATAGGGGTATCTGTATGGCAAAGGGCAGGACGGTGACACATTTTTACTGTCAGAATTGCGGGCATGAGTCTTCCAAATGGATGGGGCAGTGCCCCGGCTGCAGAGAGTGGAATACATTTGTGGAGGAGACGGTGAGCAATTCTCCCCGGGGAGGCGCGGCAGTCTCCCGGACGGCGGGGGGCCGGGGGCCCGTGCCAAGTGTTCTTTCGGACATATCCATCAGTGAAGAGAACCGGTTTTCCACTGGTCTCGGAGAGCTGGATCGGGTTCTGGGAGGCGGTATCGTCCAGGGATCTCTGACGCTGGTAGGCGGCGACCCGGGGATCGGCAAATCTACACTGCTTTTGCAGGTGTGCCGCAACCT
The DNA here is from genome assembly GCA_947177445.1 of uncultured Lachnospiraceae bacterium. Taxonomy (GTDB): domain Bacteria; phylum Bacillota; class Clostridia; order Lachnospirales; family Lachnospiraceae; genus Acetatifactor. The sequence continues at coordinate 32,748 of CAMWUL010000017.1, forward strand.
TTCGGGCCGGGGACATGGCGTCCTTTACATATCGGGGGAAGAATCCCTGGTCCAGATCAAAATGCGTGCGGATCGGATCGGCAGCTTTTCGGATAAAATGTTCCTGCTCTGTGAGACCAATCTGGATGTAATCGCGGGGATCATACGGGACCGTAAGCCGGAGGTGGTGGTGATCGATTCCATCCAGACCATGTATAACGAAAATGTTTCGGCGGCCCCCGGGAGCGTGTCACAGGTGAGAGAATCTACGGGTATTCTCCTCCAGCTGGCAAAGGGGCTGGGAGTGTCCGTGCTGATCGTGGGACATGTGACCAAGGAAGGGACGGTGGCCGGCCCCCGGGTTCTGGAGCATATGGTGGACACAGTACTGTATTTCGAGGGTGACCGGCATGCCTCCTACCGCATACTGCGGGGAGTGAAAAACCGTTTCGGTTCTACCAACGAGATCGGAGTTTTTGAAATGCGCGAGCAGGGTCTGGAGGAGGTGCTGAATGCCTCGGAATACATGCTGAGCGGCAGGCCGGAGAATGCCAGTGGTTCTGTGGTGGCATGTACCATGGAGGGCACCAGGCCGCTTTTGGTGGAGATTCAGGCCCTGATCTGTCACAGCAGTTTTGGAATTCCCCGGAGACAGGCCACGGGGACGGATCTCAACCGGGTAAACCTGCTGATGGCAGTACTGGAAAAGAGATCCGGAATCCAGATGGCGTCCTGCGATGCCTATGTGAACATTACAGGCGGAATGAAGATTCTGGAGCCGGCCATAGACCTGGGGATCGTTCTGGCGATTCTGTCCAGCTTCCGCAATGCGGCATTGAATCCGCGGCTGATTGCTTTCGGCGAGGTGGGACTCAGCGGTGAGGTCCGGGCGGTGAGCATGGCCAGACAGCGGGTGGCAGAGGCGGAGAAGCTGGGCTTTGAGACTTGTGTTCTTCCATGGGTATGCGCACAGGACTGCGGGAAGGGCGGTAAAATAAAGCTTCTGGGCGTAAGGACAGTGCAGGATGCTATCGACAAGCTGCTGTAAAAGCGGACACCCCCTTTGGGTGGAGCGCACAGCACCGATCAGAAAAAAATTATGTTATAAAAAGATATTTTTTGCTTGCAGGATCCATGGGTGGTGTGGTATAATGATTTTCGTCGGTGAAAAGAATTCATTGGCTGAATAGGGGAATAGTACAATGGTAGTGCGGCGGTCTCCAAAACCGTTGATGGGAGTTCGATCCTCTCTTCCCCTGCTATGAAAAATCCTCAGAATCCTTGATTTTACTGGGTTTCTGAGGATTTTTGTTTTTTGAAGAAACCAAAAGGTAATCAAAAAGGTAATCAAAAAGGTAATCAGACATATGTCCAATAAAAAAATATGCAGGAAAGGAGATTCCTGCACGTATGATTTTGGTTTATGAGATGGAAAAATTCTACATTTTTCAGGTGTGTGAGGAGCGGTAGTGCATAGACGTGGCTGAAATGCTATATTTTATGGGAATTCCAATGTTTTCGGCGAAAGGATGACTATTGTAACTCGGTGTAAAATGGTGTAGATTTTTAGAGAAATGGTGTAGTAAATGGTGTAAATCATTGGGAGGATATACAGGCATTAGTGTCCCGGCAAATGAGAGAGGATGTTATGGTCAAATATTTTTATGACAGGGAAGTGCAGTGCTGGTTAGCAAAAGGTAACGAGTGCTAGGAGTGAAAAAGGAGTGGTACTTTAGGTGCCACTTCCTTTGACAGTCAGGTATTGCGTATAATGTAGTTATTTAGTCCTTTTAACTGGGGCGATAACGTCGGAAGACGGTCTTGGTTTCAATGCTGCTAAAGCTCTTTTTCTTGACCTTGGATATATTACTCCCGGTTTTTCGTCATTCCTGTGGGGCAAATTTTTTAGTATGTCCAAGTCAAGTATTTTGTCGGGATTTTTGATGATGCCTTCTATCAGAATTTCTATATCAAAATCGATCATGTTTGCTATTATGTATGCAGTTCCGAACGCAATTCTTTTTTCATCCAGCAACTGTTCAAGAGACCGAAGCAGATTGTCCGGCAGTTTAATGATACGCCTGTACTTGCTCAAGGTTGCCGTGCTGATGCCAAGCCGTTTGGACATCTTGTCCCGGATAGTAGACCGTTTCGGTTTCTCTGTCAACTTGTGTCTACTTTGGACCCAAGTTCCATTGTCCGTGCCCATAGCTGTCTCCTTTTCTAAATCAGTTCGCTTTCCCTGTCTTGAAGTTTCTTTGATAAGCGTTTCGATATATTTGACTGCTTCGAACCGCTGCGAATAATTCCAATCCAAGAAAGACTGCTGGTTCAGGTTGCTGTCGAAGAACAGTTCCAATGCCATATCATCAGATACCTTATATCTTACATCTGCCCTGATTGTATCATGTCCCAATGTCCTTACTGCCTTGACCCGGTTGTGGCCGCATAGAATCTCATACTTTCCGTCATCGGCAGGCCGGACGATGATAGGGCTTATTAGTCCTGTCTTTTCAATACTGTCCATCAGCTGCTGTAGGCGCTCCCCTTCATATGCCTGTCCGGTATGGCCTTTAAAGGGAACCAGGTCTTCCAGCCTGATCTCTTTCATCTCACTGTCCATAGCATCCTCCTCTGTATCATATATTAACAGCTTTGCACCTTTAAGTCAAAAATATTTGCGCACAAATTAAAAATCTTCTTGCCAATCCTGAGTATCTGTGCTACTATGAATTCGTTGCTGATGTGATACATTATGATACGAAAGGAGTGCTTGCCATGCAGAAGAACAGGAAAGACCAGAATAAAATAGAGCAACTGACAATCAAAGGTACAGCGCTCCATATGTGCTGCAGATAGTATTTTTTCATCAGGCCATCCTTTACAGGGCCAGAGAAGGCTCTTACGGAAGCCTGTCTGTCGTGCAGACTGCATGGAAAAGGAACCAGGAGACCGCACCTTTGGGGTGCTTTTTTTGTGCCCATTTTTAAGGAGAAAGAAATCATATGAAAACAGTAAAAGGCATTTATGCCGAAGCAAGGATATTCACAGAGGACGTAGAGGAATACGCGGAAGCGCAGGTAAAGATGATATGTGACAACGAAGTGGCCAGAGGAAGCAGGTTCTGCCTGATGCCGGACATCCATCCCGGCAAGGTGGGGCCCATCGGCCTTGCCATGACAGTCACGGATAAGGTCATCCCGCAGCTCTTAGGTGTGGACATCGGCTGCGGCATGACCTGTGTAGAACTGAATAAGGAGCATGCGGAGTTCCAGGAGCTGGACAGGGTCATCCGGGAGAACGTGCCCTCAGGCTTTGCCATAAGGAGGGAGCAGCACCACCTGGCGGAGGGATTCCCCTATGAAAAGCTCCGCTGTGCCCGGCATATCCACAGGCAGAAGGCGGAGAGGAGCCTGGGCACGCTGGGCGGCGGCAACCACTTCATAGAGCTTGACAGGGGGACGGATGGAAAGCTGTACCTGGTGGTGCACACAGGCAGCAGGCACCTGGGAGAGGAAGTGGCGGAATATTACACAAAGCTTGCCAGTGCATCCCTGAGAAGAAAGGGGCTGGAGGTCCCCTATTACATGAGTTACCTGGAAGGGGAGGAAAAAGACAGCTACCTGGAGGATGTGCAGATCATCCAGGACTATGCCGAGGCCAACAGGCAGATCATCGTCAGGGAGATCCTGAAAGGGATGAAATGGAAAGCAGCGGATCAGTTCTCGGTGGCACACAATTACCTGGATGCTTCCGGGATGCTGCGGAAAGGGGCGATAGCCGCCGGAAAGGGGGACAGGGTAATCATCCCGGCGAACATGAGGGACGGGGTTATCCTGGGCATCGGCCTGGGGAATGCGGACTGGAACAGCTCGGCACCCCACGGTTCCGGCAGGCGGCTGAAGCGGGAGGATGTGAAGGACCGGTATACCGTATCGGACTTCAAAAAGGAAATGAAGGGCATCTACAGCAGCTGCGTGGGAGCGGATACCCTGGACGAGGCTCCCTTTGCCTACCGTTCCATAGAGGAAATCGCGGGACAGATCAGGGACACCGTCCGGATAACGGATATCCTGAAGCCCGTCTATAACTACAAAGCCGGAAGCGGAAAATAGCAGAAAGATGAGGAACAGACCTATGATGATTCAAATCAGTGCAGGACAGGGGCCGCCGGAATGCCAGCTGGCGGTGGCGAAGCTGTTCGCGGCACTCAAAGAGGAATATGGCGATTTAGAGGTGATATCGGAGACCAGAGGCTGTGGGAAGGGATGCCTTGATTCCGTCCGCTTCCGGACAGGACATGACTTGAGCGGCCTGGAGGGGACGGTGCTCTGGATCTGCAGGAGCCCGTTCCGCAGGGACCATAAGAGGAAGAACTGGTACGTGGACGTGAGCATCATCCCGGACGTGGAGAAGGTGGCGGCGGACGGGGAATACCGCATCGAGAAGTTCCACTGTGGAGGGAAAGGCGGCCAGAACGTGAACAAGGTGGAGACAGGCGTACGGGTCGTCCACATCCCCACAGGCTTGTCGGCCCAGTCCACGCAGGAGCGCAGCCAGTTCCAGAATAGGCGCAGGGCCATGGAGCGGATACAGGAAAAGCTGTCGGCCCTCCGGCAGGAACAGCAGGCCCGGCAGACAGGTGCCGCATGGATGGAGCACTACCGCATCGTCAGGGGGGACCCGGTGCGCATCTATGAAGGGGAGAGGTTCCTGCGGAAGAAAGACAAGGATGCGGACAGCAGGCAGGCGTCTCCAGCGGGAGGACAGTACCAGCCATGAGGGTCGCATAGCCCCGGCATTCAGATATATATTCTTATTATGATACAATAACAATCCCTGTGCCGGCTGCGGCATGGGGATTCCTTTCATTTACAGGAGGATTGCAGACTATGGACAGACCTATGACGACACAGGAACTCTTCAACAGGATATCTGATATCCTGAAGGAAAAAGGGAAGATGCCGGACATCCTGGATTACGGGATTGCCACGAGCGAGCCGGTCCCCATCAGGATTTATGAATTCGAGCTGAAGAACCGCCTGGACTATGGAGGCAGCGTAGGAATCTATCTGGACTTATGGATAGAATATTTCGAGGATGATGGATGGGTCAAGAACGACATCGGCACATTCAAGACGCTGGAGGATAGCAGGGAGGCCATGCATGCCATGGCGGGGCTGCTGGCGGACTTCATCATCGAGGGGACTGCCTACATCAATGCCAACCTCGATGACTTCACATGGACAGGCGCAGACGTCTACGTATTTTGTGGAGATGGGGAGCGCGCCGACTGGTGCTATTCCTGCAGCAGCATGGCGAAGGCGCTGGAGAGGAAGGACGAGCTGCTGGGGAAATACCCTCTGGTGGCCGTAAGGGACAATGCGACACGGAAAGAAAGGATGTTCTGGAGGCAGGCAGAGGAAAAGGAAGGAGCAATGGGCACAGATGGGGGGTGAAGACATGCGGACAGGAAGAAACGGCACGGGAAGGAGGCTGGACGGGAAAGGACAGGCAGGGACAGGCTCTGGAAGAAAGCCGGAGGGGTATGAAGACCTGTTCATATTCGTCCCAGAGGCGAGGCAGGTCATCCGCATCAGTGAAGGTACTGGCGACAACCTGTCCTGGGAGGACAGGGAGAAAGGGTATGTGGACTATATCTATTATGACCAGCACGAGCTTGGCATGGACATGCCGATGGCAGAGGGAGGGCAGGTGCTCCTGGAGGGCATGTTCAGGGATTTGTTCCAATGCACGGCGGACTGCGTGCCGAGGGTACTGGACATGGCATATGGAAGGGAAACCGTTGGATATGCCATATTGGCATAGGGAGAAAGCGGTACGGATAGGCACGGACATTCATGGGGGCTGCTGGCCCCTGCCGATTAAGGAAAGTGAGGAAAAGGAATGGTCAGATTAGAGGAAAGGAAATACATCATCGGGTTCGATGACGGCTACCAGCTCGGGAAGACGGCAAGCCATGTGTTCGATAATGGCATACATAGGCTGGGGGCTACGGAGCCAACACTGAAAGAACACTCCCTGTTCTATGATGGGGAATACTTCAAGGTTGGAGAAGGCCGGGCAGCCATTACGGAGGATAAGGTCTCGGATGACGGTGCAAGGCTGCGCACCATGGCAGCGGCAGCCATGGAACTTGGGGGTGCAGGGATCCATAAGGCGGAGGTCGTGCTCGCGGTGGGCCTGCCCTTTTCAAATTATGGAAGGGACAAGCCGAAGCTGATCGACTATTACAGCCAGCAGGACATGCTGGAATTCTCTTATGAAGGGGAAGACTATTTCCTGGAGATAGGGAAGGTGATTGTCTGCCCCCAGTGCTATTCAGCCATCGCCACAAGGCTTGGGAATATGAAGGGCGACTACCTGGTGGTGGATATCGGCAGCAAGACCACGGATGTGGTGTACGTGCAGGACGGCCTCCCCATAGAGAGCAGGTCGATCACCATCGAAAAGGCCGTGGTGAAATGGATCAAGGAAATCCAGCGTGAGATGAAGGTGCAGACAGGAAAGGACATACCGGAACATGAGGTCATGAAGATTGCTCTGAAAGAGGGTAGCAATCTGCCTGGCGCCTATGCTGAGCTTATCCGCGGCATGCTGCGTGAGAGGATGCAGTCCCTGGAGCTGGAGCTTGCGGAGAGGGGATACAGCATGGACTATGATGTGAAGAGGGTGCTGGAGGAGTATTTCAGCCTGAACATCAGGATTGCTGACAGACAGGAGTTCCATAACCAGATGCTTGCGGCCATCCGGGAGGAGATGCAGGCGCAGGGAATGAAGCTGGTGGGTGCGCTATTGGCAGGAATCAGTGTGGCGGGCATTCCGCCTATGCAGTCGGCTACAGTATCCAGTGCAGCAGAACTGCCTGATGTATGTGACGGACTTCCGGAGGAACTGCAGGGAATCCTTGCGCATATCGGATAGGGGCATCCATGGGTTACGGTTCGTCCTAATGACAGACGGGATGCAGCAGGCGCTCCTGGGTGGGGTGTCTGTTGCATTTGTGCTGTAAAGTGCAGACAATGTGCTGCAAAAGAGGCATTCCGGAGGACTGTTTTGAAAAATAGCCGCACATCTGCAACAGGATATAGCAGATTTGCAGCCGTGAAACGGGAAGCATTGGGTGAATCCGGGGGATGTCCAGCAGGCTGCTGCTTTTAGCTGCTGCTATTCTTCAGGGACTCCCAGGACTGCATATCCATATTCATACAGCAGTTCATTGGTTTCTTCAACATTCATCTTTTGATTCAGGGAAAACAGGAGTATTGCATCCCGCGCATCCTTTGCGTATAATTTCCTGTATCCGGAAAGCTTTAGCATTGCCTGGGTTTCGTCAACGGACAGATGCATTCCGAAAGCTATAGCGATAAGCTTATTGCGTGACGGCATCCTGCGGCCGTCGAATATCTGGTATACATAGGTACGATTAAGCAGGGAATTCCGTACTACATCCGCTCTGCTGATACCTTTTTGCTCCAATAACATCTTCAAATGTTCGGGCAGGCTGTGCGAAAGCATATGGTTGCTGTGTTTGTCAAAGTAGTCCTCAATATTTGCGGCGACTATGATTTCATGTTCCAGTTCTGAAGTTGACGGCATCCGTTTTGAGCTGACAGGTACTGCATCTAAATTTAATTTCATATTGAGCCTCCTGACTTATTTGATATAATTATATAGTATGAATGGTGACATAGCAAGCAAGGAGACGAAAATAATGGAACATTTGGAATATGAAGAAATCGAACTGATAAAACAAAGCGAAAATAGTACGGTGCATTTGATCAGGGAAAAAGAAGGGGGGAAGTTTTTCGTAAGAAAAGTAATGAAGGGGCAGCATCCGGTGTATTTGATGCTGCAGGACTGTTCTCACCCGTGTCTGCCGCAGATTTACGATGTCGCCATAACGGAAAAGGACACAACAGTCATAGAAGAATATATAGAGGGCCCATCGTTAGGCAGCATAAAATTATCCGGAAAACAGTTCAAAGGCGTCGTAAAAGATCTGTGCTCTGTTTTGGAGTTCCTGCATGGTAAGGGCATCATTCACCGTGACATTAAGCCGTCCAATATTATTTATAAAGAGAGCGGGCATATAGGCCTGATTGATTTTGATGCAGCCCGTGAGCCAAAAGAGAATCGAGAGCAGGATACCAGGCTGCTGGGTACCCGTGGATATGCGCCTCCAGAGCAATATGGTTTTTCCCAGACTGATGTGAGGACTGATATCTACTCTCTTGGTGTTACACTGGAACAGATTCTGCAGGATGGGTTTCAAAAGCTGCGGTATAAAAGAAGGCTGCGAAAATGTACGGAACTGGACCCGAAGAAACGGTTCCAGTCCATACGGCAGGTAAGAAGGGCTTTTTTTCATACGGAGAGGAACATTCTGGCAGGTCTTGCGGTAATTGCAGCGGCAGCGTTTTTCGGCTGCTATCTTTCAAAAAACAATACGGATATTATTTCTTCCACTCCAAATATGGCAGCGGCTGAAAGGTATCCGAATCAGATTCTCTGGAATGATTATCCTGTACATGATTATCTGGGGAAATACATAGATGATATTATGGAAGAAATGGATGCATCCTGCGATGAATTTACGGAGGATGGTGATGAAAATATATGTGCTTATAGGGAAATAGGGATTATTTTTTGTTTTGATAACAAAAGAAAGATTTATCGTATCATAACGGATCCGGCACTTTGCACCTATAATGGAGAATCGCTCAATATAAACAGGGATGAAATTCTTGAAATCTTAGGAACTCCTTTTATGATGGGCTGGACAGAATGGGAATCGGAGGATGTTCCGGATGAATACATTGTAGACTATTATGATGGGAAAGAAGGCATCCGATTTTATATGCCGTCACCGGAGAAAGCCGCCACCGACTTGTTTATTGATTAAAGAGCATGCATCAAAAAAGTACCTTCATGGTACTTTTTTTAATGTATGCTGGCTGCAGACTTGCACAAGCTGAAATTGCTGTATAATAATAGAAATTTTTGTTGGTCAGGGAAATGATGAACAGCCGAACGGGATGCCGCATGATAAAAATTTGAGTTTATAGTCGATTCAATCGATTCGTTTTAATTTCCGTATCCGGATTGACCTTTTGACAGCAGCTGCGGCTTCCAGCATGACATATATTTCATCAGGGTCACAATCGGCAAAGGCATTTTGTACATCCTTCATCAGGTGTGATTTTGAAGCCTGAACGCTGTCATATAAAAGTTTGTCTACGCTGGTATGCAGGGCATTTGCAATTTTTACAAGGGCTGGCAGGCTGATTTTTGTGGAAGCAACTTCAGTGTGGGATATGTGCTGGCTGGTCAGGCCTACCATTTCTGCCAACTGTTCCTGTGATAATCCGGCGGCCAGGCGTGCAGCACGGATTCTCTGTCCTAACAATACATAGTCCATCTTGATTACCTCTCTGAAAAAAGTTGATAATTGCATTGTAACGTTGAATGAGTTATGGTAAAATGTACTATAAAGGCGGATGAGCCAATATAAGCGGTAAGAAAGGAAGGAATAATGTGGTTTCCGATGATGAATAGGCAGATATCCTGCAACGATGAGGTGATGTAATTACTTTAGAACCATAAAGCATGGGGGGTGGCATTTGAATCAGATGATTGCGGGTGATTTGCTGAAAATGTTTACGATACTGTCTGCGATACGGAGGATGCCATATGGGAGAGAAAGAGAAAAAGTGTCTACAGGAAGAAGGGCTGCGACAAAACCGCATCGAATATCTGAAGCAATATACGGAGGACAAAACGATACTCAAGCGGTAAGATGGTACTGGAAAGCCGCCGAGCAGGGATATGCTACAGCAGAAATAGCCCTGGGAGAGTGTCTTTTGAGTGGATATGGCATCAAAAAAGATTTGCGGGGAGCAGTAAGCTGGTACCAGAAAGCAGTTGATCAGGGAGATGGATTAGCACAATATAAATTGGATGTTCTGCCTGATGAAGATAAGATGGTAGAAAAACCCGAGGAGGTACGAGATGAAAAAATTTGAGTTGGAGATAATTGATCAGGCTGTAAAAGCTCTTGGTAATCTTCCAGATGCAATCAGGATAATGAATGAGGTATTGGATGAGGAAATTTTTCTTCCAAATACTCCTTTTCCCGTTGCTGTCAATATGTTCTATTGGGATACAATCAGAGAATGTAATGGATGGCGTTTACAGCAAAATGAATTCACAAGACATTGTCGGCTTGTAGATTCTGAAAATATACGCCGTGCTTGGGGAACAAAGAATGCTATGGTTAAGGCATTATGGGATATTAATAATCGTATTTCCACACTATAACTGACAGATTTATACCTTATCTGCTTTACATAATAAGACAATCCCAGATATGGTTGTTTTAGGGAGGATGGGGGTAATGGCCAAAAAACTGAAAAGAATACCTGTAGATTTAGTATCGTACATTCAAATTGAGACGGAAGCAATTGAAACTTCTAATGACAAGATGATGATTTCTTCCTACTGTCTTAGTAAATTAGAGATGGTAAACTGGTACTTGGAATTATTGGAGGTCGGTTCTAAGAAGTACATCGTCCCACAGAGCAAAGCATATCTGGAGATGGTCAGAGACCAGCTTATGGAGTGCCACAAAGAAATCATGGCCGTAAAAGTCAAAAAGAACAATAAGCGTCCTATCCTTGATATCGAATATCCGAAAGGATACGAGGGGTAATGCTGCTATCAGCATCCAGGACAGGGACAAATACACATGAAACGAAAGGGAGAAGATACAAAGGTGGACGGATTAGTGGAGCAAGGTATTCTACAGGAACCAGGAATGCAAAGAACCGGGGTGCGTAAGGGGATAGGTCTCGTCCTGGTCGGCGGCGGAGGAAGGGGGGCTTACCATATTGGAGTTTGGAAGGCATTGGAATATTCCGGTCTTAAGCAATATGTTTCGTCTGTTTCCGGAACATCAGTTGGTGGATTAAATGCAGCGTTATTTTTGCAGGGTGATTTGGAAAAGGCGCAGCATATTTGGGAAAATATTTCAAGGGATGACATTTTGACGCCCCACAATGGCCATGGCAGGGATTCAGGCCATGCTAATTATGGCATGGGATTGTTCAGCCGTTCCGGATTACGGAAAATCATCAAAGAAAATCTGGACATGGATGTATTTGATACCAGTGAGATGGAATGTTACATGACCGGCAGCAGAATTGGTGGCAAAAAGGATATGGAAAGTTATACGGAAATGTTCACTTGCCCCGATGGGATGAAAAGGTATAAAAAGTATGTAGATGGAAAAGCAACTTATTTTAATTTGCGTGGCTTTTCTTGGGAGGAGAGGGAGAAAATTTTATTGGCAACTTCCGCCATGCCAGTTATTTTTCCGGCGCAGAAGATAGGTACCAGAGAATATATAGATGGGGGGATTGCTGATAATGTGCCAGTAGAACCTCTGTATGTGTTGGAAAAATGCAAAATTATAGTGATTGTCCATATAACAACAAATGACGGGAACAGGAATTATACTGAGAAATTTCCCGGAGCCAAAATATTGCAAATTCGCCCCCAAAATGAACAGGGGGAGTTTTTTACAGGAATCCTGGACTTTACTGCAGAAGGAGCCAAAAGAAGAATCGGCGAGGGATATAATGATAATATTGAAATGTTCCTGAATATAAAGAAAGAAATTGACAAAGAGAAAGAATTTAATGAGCACATTCAGGACGAATTGCAAAATGTAAAAGAAATAGGATTGGAAGTAAGGAATGGCGCCTGGGGGATGGCAGAAATGATGAATCGCCTGGAGAAAAATGGTCATGGAGGTAGTATAAAGGATGTCAGGATACGGTGATGTCAGATTAGAAGGGTATATTCTTGCAGAAAAGGAAATGGAAGATAAACTGAATGCACTGACCAAAGGCTGGAATACAGACGAAATGATTGCCCTGCTGGTGGAGTGTGAGATGGTTCTATCTTATAATAAAGACAGGATAAAACAGTTGGATGTTAAGGGGCTAAAGCGTTTATGGCTTATTGTTTCCGGGATTTACAGCAAGAACCAGCAAAGCGTAAGCACTGATACACAGAGAGTTCAGGAACTTTCCTTACAGATTCAGAAAATTCTTATGAGAAGGATAGAGTTTGTAAGTACCGCTTTATTCAGCCTGAATAAGAAAGTGGACAGCCAGACTCTTTTGATGGAGCAGACACTGTCCATGCTGATCCAGAAGTTAGAGCAGGCGTTATATAGGGTAGATGATGCATTTATCATGAGTAAGCTGAATATGTGGTATGTTTCTGTGGAAAACAGGAAGGAAGAAAGTGGGAAAAGATATACTGAAGTGTCGGATGGTATGAAAATATTATTAGTGGTTTCCGACTTATTTCAGATTGTGCATGAGAGAAATACCCTGATTGAAAAGCCATGGTTAGAGGGGATGCTAAGGAAACTGGGGATTGGTCAAATAATTGACGAAACTGGCTTTTATGAAGACCTTATCTGTGATAAGGAATGTTTGCCTTTATACATAAAGGATTATTACGATTATCAAGCAGGTGGCGTTTCCTGTTATGGCCAGATGATAAATAAAATTTACGGGTTCTGCTCAAACCCCCTTTTTTATGAAGTGTCTGAGGCAATAGATATATCCCTGGAGGAACTGTGTAAGAAAGTAATAAGAAATGAGGTTCGGGGGAAATGTGTTCATCCGGTCGATTTATGCTTAAATTTATTAGGAGATTTAGTAAGCTTAAACTCTGAAATGCAGATAAAAATGAAAGAACGGGTAGAGTTAGTGGAGGAGCCTCCACAAAATGAAAAAAGCTGTCCGGAACCATCCCAGGAAGAAGAATATTCCATTCTTAGGATGACGCCGGAAGTACTTCATCAATTTAAACAGGGAGCAGAGGTATCAGACAGGTTAGATTGTGAAAAGACCTATATTTTTAAAGATGAACAGATGCTGGGAGCATATTTAAAAAAATGTACGCCATATCTGGTTACAGCTCCTTCTGCATATGTTCATAGACATGCTATGCCAGAAATAAGGACAAGGATAGCAATGAACTCAAAATATATATCTTTGTCAGATTACTATATGTATTTGTGGTTTCGTAATACAACAGAGAAAGAAAGATCCAATAAAAAGCTGGTATTTATCAGTTACTATAAGGATGAATTATTTGCAACAGCATATTTTGTCTACGAGTCAGGAGAGGGATATAAGAAAGAGCTCTTAAAGAAAATGCCTCATGGACGGAGGATTGCCGACATGATTAAGGAAATTAAAAGCTGTAAATGCTTTGAGAATATACCCAAAGAAGAGATTTTAATGTTCCAGACATTTGAGAGTGATGTACAGAATCTTTGGAAGCTGAAAAAGGAGCAGGGTGTAAAAATGGTTGAGAGTGCGTGGGAAGATATTCTCCATGTGAATAACTGTGAGCTGCGGGATATAATCAGGGATATGATTGATAAAACGAACGAGGCGATAATTTAGAATTAAGGGATTGCGTGGAACAGCTTATCCGCAAAGCCAGGCATAAATAGCTGAACGCAGGATATCAGATATTATCAGGATACAGGATGGTGTAAAATGAGTAGAATGTGCAAAACTCCAAAGGAACTTGGTGAAGCAATCAAAGAAAAGGAAGAATTTATTTACATAGAAGGGGATTTGAAGAATCAGGTGATCCGCATAAAAGCGACAGGAAAGGTGGCATGGGGAGTGTGCGCTGTTGCATTGGGGATGGCTATAACATTTTATGTAGCAACACCAGCGGCTACAGTGGCAGCAACGCCGGTTGGTGGCGGCATGGCAGCTGTAAGTGCCTTTACAGCAACAACTGTGGCTGCAACAACATTAGGGTCTGCCGCCGTAGTTGCTGTTATTATAGGTATAGCTGCAGGAGGTATCGGGGCTTTGGAGGCATTAAGGGACAGATATAAGATTGTTGAAAAAGATGATAAACATATAAAATTGCAAAGGAAATAGGATATTGCAGCTATTTTCACAGCTTCTTTCTTATTTTTTCTTTGCTATAAACCTGTTTCCCTGTAGCCCTGTTACAGGGAAATTTTGCTATGTGGCGACAGATAACGATTTTAGGTATGAATATCGTATATGGTACATTTCACGGATATATATTCTTTCAGGAAATCTAAACAGAGGGAGACATCTTATGAAGAAAGAATTGACGGAATCGGTATTTACTGCTGACAGGGGAACCTTAAGGCGGACATTTGCTTTATCTTATAATGATAATCATAAAAGGCAAGGCCGATAAGATCAGGCACCGTAATCGTGTAGAAGCCTTCTATAGATATATATTCTCATATTGTAATAATACTTATGTGATAGGAAGGAGATGCTTATGAAAAAAGGACCAGTGGAATTCATATTCATCATTGACAAAAGCGCGGCGATGCGCGGACGGGAGGATGTCGTGGTAAGCGAATTCAACGCCATGCTAAGGGAGCAGCAGGACGTGGAGGGGGAGGCCATGATCACCACAGTGCTGTTCGACGACCGGTACGAGCTATTCCATGACAGGACCGATATCCATGCCGCGGCGCCCCTGTCCAAGGAAGACTATAAGGCCCAGGGAAAGGCGGCCCTTTTTGACGCCATAGGGAAGGCCATGCACAAATTCCGCAGGGTGCGGCACGGCACAAGGGAAGACTGCCGTGGGGAGAGGACAGTCTTCATCATCATCACGGGCAGCGGCGACAGGGCCAGCCGGGGATATACGGAAGAGATGGTCAGGAAGCGCATTGCGTACCGGAGGAAAGGATATGGGTGGGAATTCGTGTTCTTTGGTACAGGTATGGACGCGGCGGCAGTGGCCGGGAAGATTGGGATAGCGGCAGAGATGGCACAGGACTGCAGCGCTGATGCCGAGGGCATCCGCACCGCATATGCGGCGGCGTCCTCCCTGCTGGCGGCATACCGGAGAGACGAGGGCGCCGGAGAGCCTGGCAGCGATATAGCGGAGCAGGCTGTCAAGGACCTGCGTACAAAATGCAAGGACATGGTCTTCACGCCGGCTGACATGATCCGGAATATATATAAACAAAAAGAGGATTCAGCCATAGAGACACTGCGCAAACATCTTGGGAATGACATCGTCATCGCGAAATGGACAGAGGCGCAGGGAGAACGGGAACTGGAAGAGGAAGAGCTGTTCGAGGGCGAGATATCCGCATCCATATTCACGATAGGATGCTACACGGTACGGTATGCGGAGTGCCTGTATGCGGATGATTCCTATGGAGGCGCACGCGGATATCACTATCATGAAAGAGTGCCGGCGGGAAAGGATATCATAGCCGAATATCGGGACGTAAAGCGGGAGAGAAAGCCGGATCCGTGGATGCTTTTTAGGGAGAAGGGAGTCCGGATAGTGGAGGAAGTGTCTGTCCTGCGCCGGTCTGGAAACGGGGCGGATACAGACTGCTGGCAGAATATCTGCCTGGCGGCCCAGGGCTTCACCTGGTCAGAGCGGATAGGCTACATATGCACCGTAAAAAAGGGCGATACGGTTCCTGACAGGCAGGCGGCGCTGTTCGTGTGCCATGTCTTCGTGGGAAGCTCATATACCAAAGAGCGATGGCACAAGATCACGCCTGACGGCAAGGCAGAAATATACTGCATAGGAGATGCCTACGGAGGAGATGACTCGAAAATCTGGGGGCTGTGAAGGGAGGACGATGACATGGAGATCAAGAAACTGATTCACCGAAAGAAGTCGCCCTGCGCTGAATGTCCGTATAAACTGGGGCTGGTGCATACGCTGGCCAATCCCTGCCCTGCATGCAGGGACAAGGGCTACCAGACGTTCGAGCGGTTCTGGAGGCTCAGGATGGGGCTGCCGGAAAGGCAGGATGATGCAGAGGCCTGAGGGGCCCGGCCTCCCAGACTGCAGGGGCTGTCCTTATGCCGGCGGAAAGGCTGGCGGAGTGGCATTCGGCGGCCACGAGCCTACAGGGATTCATAATAGAACAGGAGAACAGATTATGGAAGTCCATTTTTGTGAAAAGACTGGCGGCATGCCCTGTCTGGACAGAGGGTGCAGCGATGCTTATCAGGAGGAGACGGAGGGCAGACGGCATCCTGGCAGGCAAAGGATGACCGCAAGGGAGCGGAACAGGAAGTACCAGAGGCATCTCCGAAAGCTGGCATCAATCAGTGAGAGGATGCAGGGAAAAAACACCATGTACGGCGGGGCGGTTCTTGTTGACGGGGAAGCAGGAGCAGTGGGAAAGAAGACTTTTTACAGGAGATACTGGAGAGGCGGCCATAATAACCGGTTCAGGTACTGGCGCAGGGTATCGAACCGGAAGGTCAGGAGATATAAAGGGGATGTCCATAGCGGAGGATTGTACAGGAAGATATCCGATTACTGGTGGACTGTAGATTGATGGGAGGAAAGAATGGAGGATAAAAAAGGAGTATAAAAGAGATATGTGGAGCAAAACGAAAAAAGCATTAATGGACAGGATGGCAGACAGCCTTAAAAAGCGTGTCAGGTACAATTTTGAAGTCTATACAACAAATAAATGCCGCTGGTGGAGTGAAACACCAGTTTTCTACGTCCATGTAGATGATGAACTTTGGTTTGCAACGAATCCCCAATACTATTGGAAGCAAACGGAATATGTTAATAAAAATGTGGATGGAAGCCTCCCATACCATGAATATTGGGAGACTCGCGCCAAGACTTTGCCAGATGCTGATAGCTATGCGTCTGAATACGGCCTTATGGATGTATATAATATGATGCTGTATATCCATAGGTACGTGAATGTCTATAATGTCAAAGCGTGTCTGGACAGCGGAAATTATATTTTAAAAATGCTGGCCGTGCTCGACAGGAGGATTGGGAAACGGACGATAAAGCAATTGGTTGATGATATTACTGACGAACCGGAGTGAATCAGGAAATTCATCGTTCTGTGCGCTGAAAGCGAAGGAATATATTCCCGACCATCAAAAGAGGAAAACGGCAGATTGTAGGGATGATTATTTGCAGGCTTTGTAGAAATATAACGGGGAGGTACGAAAATGTTGATATATGACGAATGGGTGGTTCCAGGCGAAGTGGAATATGCTGAAAAGAAAGACGCGGAGATAGAATCACAGATAGAAAATTATCACAAGACTTCTTTAAGGGGAGATTGGATGCGTGATTACAGGGCCATCTATATCCAGATTACAGAGCATGTCATAGGCAAGTTTGGAGTCACGATGCCAGAGGATACATGGAATATATCAATAATTGATATTTATATAACAAATGATATGAAACTTGACTGGTTCCAGAGAAACATCGCACCCATAGATGAACCCAGGATATTTGACCTACCTGCCGACGATGCCAGGAGCAGCCTTCCTGAATGGGGTGAGACGCTAATCCCCAATGACGCACGCAAGGATATTATGAATGAACACTCTGCCCGATATAATGCTATTCCTAAGATAGAAGAGGTTGTCTATGATGGAGCCAACCGTTTATGTTGGAGGAGCTGAACCTCAGCGAAACTAGATTCAAGAGGATTGCAGAGGCATTTTTAAAGAAACTTAAAACTGCTGACAATGGCGTTGGGTTCACAGAAACAGAAGAACGGATAGATGAATATCTTCGTGAACGCAGATACTATAATGATTACGGTTACGGCTATAACAAATATTGCGAAAATGCTTTTGGCTATGCAGTTAGCTATTTCCCATTGAACATGATAGAGGGAGATATCATAGATGCAATACGAGAAGCATATCACAATGCCAGTAAAAGAAGTAAGAGGATATTCCCCGGTATTGCTGATGCTATAAACATCGCAAACCATTGGCCAGGATATGGGTGCCAATTTATTAAAAATTATGAATGCCTTTATCAAGGAAGGGCAGGAGACTTTGTGATACGTTTCCTGTTCGATTACAAGGATATGAAAATAGTAAATGCATATCCCGCTATGCTGGGCAACAACGTGAAGAAACATAATCAGTGAGAGGAGCACGGCCAATGGAGCCTGAATTGAAAAACGGAGAGAGCGGCAGGGAAGGACTGGAGCTGCTGATCCCATTCGAAACGGTAAGGAAATATGTCCGGGAAACAGGAGGGACATCCACAGATTTTCAGAAAGCGGCTTTGCTGCATCACAGAGGGCTGCTGCTGAAGGACGAATATGCGCATTTGAAGGCATTAGGGAACCGGACGACTGACCATGCCCTTAAGGAGCAGATAGCGGAATATCTGGGAGAGATGGAGCGTGGATTCCAGGACTTCAGGGAGAATAGCAACAGGCGCTGCATCTATGTCCTGAAAGTAAGGGAGGACGGCGGTTTCTGGGAGGGCGAGTACATTACCTGCGGATATTTCTTCGACTGGGAGGCGGCGCTTGAATATGGGAAGAAGGAAAAAGGCCCGTTCGAGGTTGAAAAGTATCTGGTGGACGGCGTAAATGCATTCAGGGATGGCACATGCAGCCATGATTCAACCGCCGGAATCCGGTTCGGCAGGGAGGGGGAGGCGGTCTGCCTCTGGAACAGCGAAGAAATGGCCGGCTTTGATAACACACGCTTCGATGAGGCCATCATTGAGATTCCCAACCCATTCGAAAGAGGCGATATTGTCAAATGCAAGGGGAGGGATGGTCAGGAACTGCTCGGCATCGTAGAAGGAGGCCGGGAGGAATGGCAGAGACAACTGGCATGGCGCCTGGACCGTGTAAAGAACGGAGACACCTGTGTGTATTTCCAGGACCTTTGTATCAGCGTGGTATTTCTGTGTGATGATGGAACTTTCGATTTTTCGGACAGTACCATCCCGCTTGACCTGGAGCGCTATCAGCCCAGGGAAGAGGACTGGACAAACGGCTCCGCCGATACGCTCCTGCTGTGCGCAAGGGACATATGCTGCGGTAGCGGCTATCTGTCCACATACCTTGACATGCTCAGGAGATACCAGCAGTCCAGCGGGAAGGATATGGATTGAAGTTTATTGGATAATTTCCTTTATAACTACCATCAGAATCTGTAATGTGTAAAAAACAGAAACACATAGTTTGTTCTTTGAGAGAAGATTATGGAATATTTGGGAGGAATCAGAATGAGAATAGTAGAGGGAAAATATAATTCTGCCAAGGTATTCATCGACCAGGTGGAGGATGTCTGTATCGAACAGATTCAGGGGCTGCTCAATCTGGAAGCTTTCCGGGAGGCGCAGGTGCGCGTCATGCCGGACTGCCATGCGGGAAAAGGCTGCGTGATTGGATTTACGGCTGACCTTGGGGACAGGATCATTCCTAACATTGTAGGGGTTGATATCGGGTGCGGCATGCTGACCATGGAACTTGGGAAAGCGGACATTGATTTTGAGAGGCTTGACCGGGTAATCCGCAGCTTTGTGCCATCAGGAAGGGAAGTGCACAAAGAACGGCAAACCTGTTTTGACCGGCTGTTGGAGATGCACTGTTATCGGGACTTGAAGGATACAAAGAAAATCGAGCGGTCTATAGGCAGCCTTGGAGGAGGCAACCATTTTATCGAGATTGATGTGGACGAGGAAAGCAATAAGTATCTTGTGGTACACACAGGGAGCCGCCAGCTTGGAAAGCAGGTTGCGGAGCACTATCAAAAGATGGCAGTAGACATTCATAAGGGCAGGGAAAAGATGAGGGAAGATGAGGAGCGCATCAAGGCAGAATACAAGGCATCCGGCAGACAGCGTGAAATACGGGAAGCCCTGGAAGAACTCCACCGTAATTTCCAGCAGGCAGTTCTGGATATGCCGGTTGAATATTGCTATTTGCATGGCGAGTACAGCAGGCTGTATATACATGACATGAGAATCTGTCAGGAATTTGCGGATGAGAACCGCAAAATGATAGCACGTCTCATTGTAGAGAACTATGGCTTTGAACCTACAGGATGCTTTACTACGGTACATAACTATATTGACCATGAATCCAACATTATCAGGAAAGGGGCGGTTTCAGCAAGGAAAGGCGAAAGGCTTCTGATTCCAATCAACATGAGGGACGGCTCCCTGATCTGTGTGGGAAAGGGAAATCCGGACTGGAATTATTCTGCACCTCATGGAGCAGGCAGGAGTCATTCCAGAACGGATGCAAAGAGTATCTTCACAGTCGAAGAGTATGAGCAGACTATGGCAGAAGCCGGGATTTTTTCGACATCCGTAAATGCAGCCACGCTGGATGAGTGTCCTATGGCTTATAAAGGAATCAACGATATTGTGGATAATATTGGGGATACGGCTGAGATTATAAGCCGTCTGAAGCCTTTATATAATTTCAAGGCAGACAGTCCTCATCAATGAAATGATTTCTTATTCGTGGGAACTGGGATTTGCTGGATTCTGCTGCTGATATCTGCGTGAAGATTATGACAGCGCTAAGGAAAGAGAAAGATGTGAGAAGGAAGATATTATGAATATAGAAATTGAGGATGTATGTCCAGCTAAGCCTAAATTTGAAGTTGGTGATGTGGTCACTATTCCAGAGGCATCTCCTGATAGAACATATGTAATCAAGGAGTCCATAGACTTTGGACAATCGACTGGAATAGTGTATGAAATATTTGCGCCTGAGAATACTGAGAGGATTATTCAGTTCGCTGAATCAGCTCTGGAATTCCAGTATCATGATGTTAGCTGGGAGTTTTATTTAACTGAAGGAACTAGCATGGGTAATGGTCTGACTTCATGGAGAGGTAGGTTATATAACTTCTACATGTTTTATGATAGACCAGATAGACATGGAAAATTGGATAAGAATCTAATGAAAGAATACTGGGATAGTACTATACCTCCTGAGTTTATGGAACATATTTTGAAGAGTCATTCAGTATGGGATAGGATGGATGTAGTCTTTAACTCTTCAGAGAATAAGCAGAAGTTGATGTCGATGTTTAAAATGGATGATAACCAACTTCAGGATATTAGAGACGATATTCGTGACAAAATTACTACTATTAATATGAATGATGTGAAACCTAATGCTCATGGAAAAGTAATAGATTTTACTAAAGAAGAACTTGCATTCATTGACCAAGTTCTGATGTTGGATGATGAGAAAGATCATTACCCTGTACAAATGTCCTATCTTAATATTATGCAAGTAATTAAAGAAGCTCATGAGCATGCATATAAAACTAATGATAAGATTAGGATGCAACCCAGTCTCGATAAAAGAACTGGTGAAACTAAGATGCCTGTTAGAGGTCAACGGAAATACCGTGGAGAATCTAAAAATGGTATGCTTATAGAATTCTGGTATGATTTTGATTTGAAAGTTATAATGTCTGCATATCCAATTGATACACATGCAAAGAAATATTAAAACAATGATATGGATGGGTGACTATCACCCATCCATACATTATTCATGAAAGGTAGGTAAATGTATGATAACCAATATTGACCGCGTATTCAATGGATCTGTGGCAATTTATGACTTCATAAAAGGACAGATTCCAGGAATATCAATGGGT
>CAMWUL010000018.1 GCA_947177445.1 uncultured Lachnospiraceae bacterium
ATAGAGCGTAAAGGTGGCAAGCGATATGGCTATTGGGAAATTTGTGAATAGATTTTATATTCCCATCGTCCCATTACCAGATGGAAACGGCAGAACCGGGAGGCTACATGTGAATTTGGAATTGATGAAAGCCGGATACCCGCCAATTGACATTAAGTTTGCAGACTGGATTTCTTATTACAATGCGTTTGATGAATACCATGTAAAGCACAATCTTGGTGCAATGGAAAAGCTGTTTGCAGGTTATGTGAATGCAAGGCTGGACAGTTACTTGATGATGGATGCTATTTATATGTGATTTAAAGATTGCTGTGGAAAGCTGAAAGAATACAGTGGGTGGAAAAGTTCGCATGATTTCAGGAAAGAATCTATAAGAGGGACATATGGACACACCAGTACTTATAACTGAAAGGCTTATTTTGAGAAAATTTGAAGAAAGCGATTTAGAAGCAGTATACAAAATTTACAGTGATACAGAAGTGAATAAGTTTTTACCTTGGTTTCCGTTGAAAACAATAGAGGAAACCAAGGTTTTTTATGAAGCGCATCTTGTAAGCAGGTATAATCAAAAATGTGCATATTATTATGCAGTTTGTTTGAAAAAAGATAATTATCCTATCGGGTATGTCAACGTTGGGGCAGATGACAGTTATGATTTTGGCTATGGGATCTGCAAAGAATTCTGGCACAAGGGAATTGCTGCAGAAGCAGGTAAAGCTGTTGTTGAACAATTCTGCTGTGCATTTTGTGGAAACAGATATATAATGCCAGGATGCCGATACCCGCTCATGTATGGGTACATCTGCCTTTTTGAAAAGTGCTGATTTATGCCGGCGGGCATGCTGAGCGCCGAAATAGAGCTAAAATAATACTCTGAAGGAGAGTTGAAAGAGATCCATGGAGAAGAATTTGACAACAGGCAGTGTATGGAAAACGGTTCTGTATTTTTCACTGCCTTACATATTATCGTACTTTTTGCAGACGTTGTACGGCATGGCGGATTTGTTTATAATTGGACAGTTTAACGGTGTGGAGAGCACGACGGCAGTTTCTGTGGGCAGTCAGGTTATGCATATGCTGACAGTAATGATTGTAGGGCTGGCCATGGGGGCCACTGTGATGATCGGGCGGGCAGTGGGTGCAGGGAAGCAGGAGCAGGCATCCCGTGTGATAGGGAACACATTTGTATTGTTTACGGTGCTGTCCGTATTTTTTACGGGTGTACTGATGCTTGCCGTAAGGCTGATTGTAAGCGTTATAGCTACGCCTGCCGAGGCGGTGCAGGGAACGAGTGTCTATCTTATGATCTGCTTTATGGGAGTGCCGTTTATCACAGCGTATAATATTATCAGTTCTGTTTTTCGGGGTATGGGGGATTCCAGGAGTCCCATGTATTTTATTGCCGTGGCGTGTGTGGCCAATATTGCGCTGGACTATATTTTTATTGGGGTCATGGGGCTTGGTCCGGCGGGGGCGGCGTTGGGAACGGTGTTGTCCCAGACGCTCAGCGTGGCCGTGAGTCTGATGGTGATTTTGAGACGGAAAACCGGAATCAGGCTTGCTGCGGGAGATTTTAAGCCGCACAGGGATACCATGTGGGGAGTGCTGAAGATCGGGATTCCTGTGGCATTGCAGGATGGATTTATACAGGTTGCCTTTATTGTCATTACGGTGATTGCAAACAGGCGGGGATTAAATGATGCGGCGGCTGTGGGAATTGTGGAGAAGATTATCGGAATTTTATTTCTGGTGCCATCCTCCATGCTTCAGACCGTATCGGTGCTCTGCGCTCAGAATATGGGAGCCGGAAAGAGGGACAGGGCCAGGCTTACTTTGCGCTATGCGGCTGTTGTGGCTGTGGTGTGGGGATGTGCGGCCAGTATTCTTATGCAGCTTGACGCAGATTCCTTTGTTGGACTGTTTTCGGACAGTAGTGAGGTGGTGCGGCTGGGCGGTCAGTATATGCGGGGGTATGTATGGGATGTGATACTTGCGGGAATTCATTTCTGCTTCAGCGGATATTTTTGTGCGTGCGGGTTGTCTGGGATTTCGTTTATTCATAATTGTCTTTCGATTATCTGTGTCCGGATTCCGTTTTCCTATTTTGCTTCGAAGCGTTTTACGGACACGCTTTTTCCAATGGGGCTTGCATCGCCTGCAGGTTCTGCGCTTTCGGTAATCGTCTGTGCGGCGGCTTTTTTCTGGCTGGTCAGGCGGCGGGAGTTGGAGCGGCAGTTGGAGCGGCAGGGTGGAAAATAGATATTATCTGTCGGATGGCCGGCGTTGAGAGGGAGGACAGGGTGGTATACGTAACATTTGGGCTGGATGGGAAGCGCTTACGGAAGAGTATTTTCTGAAGGCGCTTTTTTGTCATGAGAAGCGTTATAAAAGAACGTAACAAAGAGCGTAACAAAGAAGTGTAACAAAGAAGCGTTACAAAAGAAGCGTGACCAGTTTTCTTACAGGCAACCTTACAAAACCGTAAGGCACAGGCGGGAAAATGTAAGGTAATTCTATTGTAATAGAGCAAACGTCGGTGTATCCTTGTATTAAAGCAATGGTACAGCGCGAGCGGCCAGAAAAACTGTCGTTCCGCGGACGGCGGTAAAAGGGTAAGCGATTCTTGCAGCGGGGGTGTTGGCTGCATGTGACGCCGCAGGCTGACGCATTGCAGGAAACAAAAAATTTTAAGATGAGCAAGGAGAATATTGATATGGCACTTTTGGAAGTGAAGAATTTGAAAAAGGTATATACCACGCGTCTGGGAGGAAACAAGGTACAGGCGCTGGACAATGTGAATTTTTCTGTGGAACAGGGAGAATATGTGGCCATCATGGGAGAGTCCGGTTCCGGAAAGACCACGCTGTTGAATATTATGGCATCCCTGGATAAGCCTACCGGGGGGCAGGTGATTCTGGCGGGAAAGAATATGACAGAGATCAAACAGAAGGAGCTGTGTGCCTTTCGGAGGGATAATCTTGGGTTCGTGTTTCAGGACTTTAATCTGCTGGATACGCTGTCTCTTAAGGATAACATATTTCTTCCGCTGGTTCTGGCGGGCTGCGATTACGGGAAGATGGAGGAGCGTCTGGCGCCTTTGGCAAAGAGACTGGGAATCACGGAGCTTCTCGGGAAGTACCCTTACGAGGTGTCGGGGGGACAGAAGCAGAGGACGGCAGTGGCCAGAGCGTTGATTACCCAGCCTCAGATCGTGCTGGCAGACGAGCCCACAGGGGCGCTGGATTCCAAGGCCTCCGACAAACTGCTCCGGATTTTTGCGCAGGTCAATGAGGATGGTCAGACGATCCTTATGGTGACCCACAGTACCCAGGCGGCCAGCCGGGCAGGGCGGGTCATGTTTATCAAGGACGGATGTGTATTCAACCAGATTTACCGGGGCAATATGAATGATGAAGAGATGTACCGCAAGATTTCCGACACTCTGACCATTCTGCATACGGAGCGGGAAGGTGTGTCTGCAGGTGAAGAAGATATCCTGGGCAGAGAGGGCATTCGCGGTGAAAAGGGAGCCCGCAGCAGAAAGGGGGAGGCGTAAAATGAAGAGAAAGCTGTCACTGCTGCCGGGAATGGCAGTAAACAATATCAGAAAAAACGGTTCTACGTATTTCCCCTATATCGGCGTCAGTATTTTTGCGCTGTTTACCTATTTTGTTTTCGATCTGATCCAGAGAAACGATGTGATGATGACGGTGCCCAAGGGAGCGTATGCGGCGGCGCTTGTCATGATTGGATTCGTTCTGCTGGGACTGATCATGGTGCCGTTTCTCTATTATACCAACAGCTTTTTGATCAAGCGCAGAAAAAAGGAGCTGGGTCTGTACAGCATCCTGGGTCTGGAAAAGAAACACATCGGCGTTATGATGTTTTGGGAGAGCCTGATTATATACGGTGTTGTGGCGGCGTCTGCCATTATATTGGGGCTGTTGTTTTCCAGGCTGGTTTTTCTTCTGCTGTTGAATCTGGCCAAAATGCAGGTGGATGTGGAATTTACCATCAGCCCTGTGGCTATTATTGATACGCTTGTATTTTATGCTTTTATCACGGGATTGAATTTGTTTGTGAATCTGGTGCAGGTGGGCAAGGCCAATCCGGTGGAGCTGATGAGCGATGCCAGAAGAGGAGAAAAGGAGCCCAGATTTGTAGCGCTCTGGAGTATTGCAGGGGTACTGGCGCTGGGAATTGGATATCGCATGGCTGTAGTTTCCAGGCTGGACAGCACGATTTTCACCAATTTCTTTCTGGCGGTTTTTCTGGTGATCATTGGCACATATTTTCTGTTTACCTCGGGGAGCATTTCCTTCCTGCGTTTTCTGAAGGGCAGAAAGAAATTTTACTACCGTCCGGAGAATTTTATAACGGTTTCAGGAATGCTGTATCGGATGAAAAAAAGCGCCGCCAGTCTTTCCAATATTTGCGTGTTTTCAACCATGGTGATGATCACTGTGGCGTGTACGGTCAGCGTGTATCTGGGGATGGATGCCATAGTGTCCTACCGCGTCAGCAGGGATCTGGAGGTGTACTATGCCCAGCATGAGAATCCGGATCTGGAGCAGATACGGCAGCAGGCTGCTTTGCTGGCCGAGAAAAACAATGTGTTCCTGAAGGATGAGCTTGTTTTTTCCTATGCGGAGGTCAGGGTCTGTCAGGAAGGAAACCGGATGCGTGATCGGAGGCAGGATGATAATTATATGGATTGGACCGCTGTAAAGCTTATGACAGTGGATGCTTATAACGAAATGGAAGGTGCCTCTGAAAGTCTGGAGGAGGGGCAGGCATTGATTTACAGTTCAGGAGCAGATTTCGGGGCTGACCGGATTCTCATGGGAGACACAGAGTTTGTTATAAAGGAGGAGCTGCAGAGCAGCCAATTTTGTAAGAAGGCGGTAAACGATACCTTTAATATGGAATATCTGCTGGTGGTAAGGGACACGGATGCTGTGACCAGGGCAGGCGCGTTCTTTGGGGTGGATGGAATTCAGGATACCACATGCCGGTACGGATTTAACCCTTCCGGAGAGAAGGAAAATATCGACAGATTTTCCGAGGAGCTGAATCAGTATGCGTCCGGGCTTACAGGTTTTATGGGGTTTTCTGACTACCGGGAGCATATGTCCGAGCAGGAGAGTATGTACGGCGGACTGCTGTTCATCGGTATCTTTTTCGGATCCATCTTTCTGATCTGCCTGTTGATCATTATGTATTATAAGCAGATTACGGAGGGCTTTGAGGATCAGAAGAATTTTGAGATCATGCAGAAGGTGGGGATGAGCGACGGAGAGATCCGCAGAACCATCCGAAAGCAGGTCAGTATGGTATTCGCACTGCCGCTGGCGGGAGCGCTTCTTCACACAGTGATGGGAATGAAGATGGTATGTATGCTTTTGGGTGCGATCAATTTCTTTGAAACAAAGCTTCTGATCATAGTATCGGTGGCGGTGTGCCTGGTGTTTGCCTGTGTATATGTTCTGTGCTACAGCAGAACCTCGCGGACCTATTACCGTATTGTGAAGCAGATGTAGCGCGGGTGTGAAATTTGCTTTTTGCAGGCGCCTGTGTTATGCTTAAGAAAACAATGAAAGCGGGAGAAAGACATGAGTTGTTTGGGAAATGTTCTGTGGTTTATATTCGGCGGATTTTTCAGCGGAATCAGCTGGTTTCTTGCAGGGTGTCTGTGGTGCATTACAATAGTGGGTATTCCATGGGGAAAGCAGTGCTTTAAGTTTGCGGGCCTGTCGCTTTTCCCCTTCGGAAAGGAAGTGGTATATGGCGGCGGAGTGGGATCGCTGCTGCTGAACCTGATTTGGCTGATTCTATCGGGGATACCGCTGGCTCTGGTGTCTGCCGTTTGGGGATGTGTGCTGTGTGTGACCATAGTGGGAATTCCGTTTGGACTGCAGCATTTTAAGCTGGCAAAGCTGGCGCTGATGCCTTTTGGAGCCAGGGTGGTCTGAGACGGCCAGACGAAAAGACTTTTGGAGAAGTCTGGCAGTCTGGCATGGAAACAAGGTGGCGCGGGCGTGGATATACTGAAAGTACACTGGGAAAGGCGCAGACAGGAACGGTATGAAAAAGAAAGTGGTGGTGGGTATGTCCGGAGGAGTGGACTCCTCTGTAGCGGCATACCTGCTGAAGGAACAGGGCTATGAGGTCATCGGCGTGACAATGCAGATCTGGCAGGAGTCAGAAGGGGCATGCCGCAGAGAAGGTGACGGAGGCCGCAGTCAGGGAACCTGCTGCGGCCTCTCTGCCGTGGAGGATGCCAGGGCGACAGCGGAAATATTGGGGATTCCCCATTATGTGATGAATTTCCGCCGGGAGTTTAAGCAGTGTGTTATGGATTACTTTGTGGAGGAATATCTGCAGGGGAGGACGCCTAATCCCTGCATTGCCTGCAACCGCTATGTGAAGTGGGAGGCAATGCTGAAGAGGAGCCTGGAGATTGGGGCCGACTATATTGCCACGGGACATTATGCCCGGATTCACAGACTGCCCAACGGCCGGATGGCTGTCAGAAACTCTGTGACGGCGGCCAAGGATCAGACCTATGCCCTCTATAATCTGACACAGGAGCAGCTTATGCACACGCTGATGCCTGTGGGGGAATACACCAAGGAGCAGATCAGGAAAATTGCGCAGGAGGCGGGAATTCCTGTGGCGGATAAGCCGGACAGCCAGGAGATCTGTTTTGTGCCGGATAATGATTATGCCGGCTTTATCAGCAGGGAAGCAGGGGAGCGCCTTCCCGGGCCGGGAGATTTTGTGGATCGTGAGGGCCGGGTCCTGGGACATCACAAGGGCATCATCCATTATACCGTGGGACAGCGCAGAGGGCTTGGTCTGGCGGCAGGAGAGAGAGTTTTTGTGACGGAGATTCGTCCCCGGACAAATCAGGTGGTTATCGGAAGAAATGAAGATATTTTCACAGAGGAGGTTTTGTGCCATCAGGTCAATTATATGGCGGTGGAGGATTTGCCGGAGCCCGTGAGGGTGCGGGCAAAGATCCGCTATAACCACAGCGGTGAATTCTGCAGGATAGAAAAGCAGCCAGGGGGAAGGGTCAGGTGCCTTTTCGAGAAGCCGGTAAGAGCCGCAGCTCCGGGTCAGGCGGTGGTTTTTTACGACGGAGAGTATGTGCTGGGAGGCGGGACGATCCTTGGGGAAGGGCTCTGACAGGCACCTTTTTTCGGCGGGTGAATAAAATTAGGAAGAGAGAATGCATTTAAAAAAGGAGACAGGAATGGATTTTCTGAGAAATGGAAGGCCTCCCGTCAGAAGAAGCCGTTATGGTTCTGTCACCGGGACCATTGTAGATATGACGCCTGCCGGTGCGGGAAACCGGCGCTCTGATGCGTGTCTGATATTTGCGGCGGTGGAGGATGGAAGCGGCAATACCGTGAATTTTCTCATATCGCCGGTGACCTATGTGGTGGATTTCGAGACTCTGTCCACTGGAATGACCTGTACCTTCTGGTATGATCTGGAGGCGCCGGTTCCTCTGATTTACCCGCCCCAGTATAATGCGGTGGCGGCGGCCAGAGAGAAAAACAGCAGAATGGTGAATGTAAGTCATTTTGACACCCGTTTGATCAATGATGATCAGACGCTTCAGCTGAATCTGGACAGATCGGTGAAGGTACGCACCACCAACAATCAGTATTTTCAGGGGAGTCCGGCAAATCATGATCTTGTGGTGGTCTATGAAAGCTCCACCAGAAGCATTCCGGCCCAGACCACGCCTAAAAGCATTGTGGTGCTCTGCGGACAGGTTTGACGGCATAAAAACAGATGCCCTCTCATGGAGCCGGCGGATGCCGGAATTTCATGGAGGGCATTATTATGCTGTCTTTTCGGATTTGTTTTATTTCACATATTTCTCTAATGTGGCTCTCACGGCGCCCGGTCCCCGGGACAATTCGGCAAAATAGTCCTTTACCAGTCCGGCCATGCCGATGGCGGTCAGATCCACTCCGAAGACTTTTTCATTTGAGAGAAGCTTATCCAGCCGATCCAGATCCTTGGGGGCATCGGACAGGGAATAATCAGCCACATAAGCGCCGGCGGCCTCCAGCAGGGGATCCGGGCTGGGCGTGAAGGACTTTCCCGTATCGTCCACGGCCATCAGGTATCTGAGCCAGCCTGCAAAAACCAGAGGGATCAGCTTCAGATCTGCCATGTCCAGGGAGGGGTCACGCTGGTAGGCCTTGATGGTTTCACCGAAACGGATCGCCAGCTTCTGGGAGGTATCCGTGGCGATGCGCTGGGGGGCGTCAGGCATAAAGGGATTGGGGATCCGCACATTCACGACCTGATCGATGAATTCCTTCGGGTCCAGAATGCCGGGATCCACCACCACGGGCAGTCCCTCCCGGTAGCCGATGATTTCCACCAGCTTTTTCAGCACAGGGTCCTTCATTTCCTCGGAGACCAGCGTGTATCCCAGCAGACAGCCGTAGATTGCCAGGGCGGTGTGGAGCGGGTTCAGGCAGGTGCAGACCTTCATTTTTTCCACCTTGTCCACCGTTTCTCTTTGGGTAAAGATGACTCCTGCTTCTTCCAGAGGAGGTCTGCCGTTGGGGAAGGAATCCTCGATCACCAGGTATTCGCATTCCTCGGCGTTTACGAAGGGGGCGATATAGGTGTTTTTGGAGGTCACCACGGCATCCAGTCCCTCCATTCCGTCGGCGGACAAAAGCTTTTCCACCCGGGCGTCGGGTCTGGGAGTGATTTTGTCGATCATGGTCCAGGGGAAGGAGACCTTTGCAGGATCCTTTACATATTCCAGAAAGCCCTGGTCTGCCAGTCCTTTTTGACACCAGGCCTGGGCAAAGGCGGCAGCCGCGGTGAAAAGCTTGTCACCGTTGTGGGAGCAATTATCCATACTCACCATGGCGATGGGGAGTCTTCCGTTTGCATAGCGGTGGTAGAGCAGGGAGATCACCTTGCCGAGATAGCTGTCGGGTTCATCCGGCCCTTTTTCAAAATCTGCCGCTATGGCGGGCAGGACATTTCCCCGGGGATCGGTTACCGCATAACCCTTTTCCGTGATGGTGAAGCTTGCCATCTGAAGAGAGGGATTGGCAAAAATTTCCTTCAGGCGGGAGTATTCTTTCGGGTCATGGCTGTCCAGGATCAGGGACTCCATGATGCTGCCCACCACGGTTTTTTCCACGGTATGATCGGCCTTCAGAGTGGCCAGTATGGTCAGATTGTCATGGGGGCGGATACTTTTTTTGATAATTTCATAATCGTAGCCCTCCGCCGCGATAAGCCCCGTGTCCATGATTCCCCGGTTCAGCAGATTTTGTACAATATTGGCCTGGTAGGCCCGGAAGATGTTGCCTGCTCCGAAATGAATCCACAGCGGGCGCTCCAGAGTGTTTCTTTTAACAGCCTCCTGGTCGAAGGCGGGAAGGCTGTAGCCGGCGGCTTCATAGGCCTTGCGTTCTGTAGTGATTCCTTCCATTGTAAGTTTCATGGTTGACTGCCTGTCTGCGCGCTGCGACGCGCTTTTTGTGCGGCCGGATACGCATTTTTATCCGGCCTGATATTCCGTGCATCCTATGATGCTGTATGGATGTACGCTGTTTTTTGAAATGCCTGACAGCTCCTGGGCATTAGTATCCTGCTTTTTGTTTTCCTTATGCAGTGTTTTTAAGAATGCTTTTATGGGGTGCGCTGTGCCTGCTTTTCGATAGCCTCCCAGAGGCCGTTCAGATACGCCGCGCCCAAGGCCCGATCGTACAGGCCGTAGCCCGGCATGGCGGTCTCGTCCCAGATCATGCGTCCATGGTCGGGCCGGATGGGGCCGGAAAAGCCGATCTCATAGAGGGCCCGCATGATTTCATACATATCGAAGGTGCCGTCGCTGGAAAGATGGGCAGCCTCTTCGAAATCGTCGGGGGAGTTGAACTTCAGGTTCCGCACATGTGCGAAATGAATCCGGCCCTTCAGAGAACGGATCATATCGGGCAGATCGTTCTCCAGATTGGTGCCGTAGGAGCCGGAACAGAAGGTTACGCCGTTGTGAGGATTGTCTACCATCTTCATCATCCGCAGGATGTTGGGCTTGTTGATAATGATCCGGGGCAGGCCGAATACGCTCCAGGCGGGATCGTCGGGGTGGATCGCCATGTTGATATCGTATTTATCACAGACGGGCATAATGCGCTCCAGGAAATATTTCAGGTTTGCAAACAGCTTTTCGTCGTCCACGTCCCGGTACATTTCAAACAGCTCCTTTACCCTTGCCATGCGCTCCGGTTCCCAGCCGGGCATTACGGCGCCGTTCATTTCTCCTGCGATGGAGTCAAACATTTTTTCCGGATCAAGGGCATCCACAGCCTTCTGCGTGTATGCCAGCACGGTGGAGCCGTCGGGCCGCATCCGTGCCAGCTCGGTTCTGGTCCAGTCAAACACGGGCATGAAGTTATAGCATACCATATGGATTCCGGCCTGTCCCAGCCGCTCCAGGGTGGTAATATAATGATCGATATACCGGTCCCGGTCAGGAGAGCCTACCTTGATGGCATCGTGGACATTCACGCTCTCAATGCCGGCCAGCTCAAGACCTGCGTCCTGAATTTCCTTTTTTAACGCCAGGATATCCGCCGTCTCCCATACCTCGCCGGGAGCGGTTCCGTAAAGTGTGGAGATCACGCCGGTGACACCGGGGATCTGCCGGATCTGTTTCAAAGTTACCGTGTCATACTTGCTGCCGTACCAACGTAAAGTCATCTGCATATGCCCGTCCTCCTTTTTTGTAAAAGCCGGCCCTGAAATATAGCCCGTGAAAAGTAACCTTGAAAAAGCCTTTCAGGAGCCTTCCTGTATTTACACATAATATATCTCAAAACAAATTGCATGAAAAGCATATATATTGCTTGAAACAGGGCATAAATTGCTATAAACTGGTATTATGCTTTCGGTACTTCCCACAGCCGATATTTTGGAGCGGCATAAAGAGAGGCGGATGACATTGGGAATTGGAAAAAACAGAATAGAGGACAGGATCCGCAGGCGGGAGGCGGCGGATGAACGGCAGTATATGATCGATGAGGGCTTTGAGGTATATGAAAAGCAGGGCGCCCCTCTGGGGGCCATGACCTTTCACTATCACAGCTTTTATGAGATCATCTATGTGCTGGAGGGAGAGTATGCTTCCATGCTGGAAAACAGGATTTACCCTATGAAAAAGGGGGATTTTCTTCTCATAGACCAGAATGTAATGCACAAATATCAGTATGTGGAAAACAGGCATGATTCCTCCAGAAGGATCATTTTGTGGGTTACGCCGGGGCTTCTGGCACAGCTGGGAGGAAAGGATATGGATCTGTCCGCCTGTTTCCGGGGACAGGAATCCTGCGCATACCATTTTCCTATCTATTATGAAGAAATGCTTCAGGGATATCTGCTGAAGCTGGCGATGACGGAATCTGCCGATCCTCCGCTGCCGGGGGCAAGGCAGGTGCTGGACAGAGGCTATCTGACCCTGTTTTTCGGGTACCTGAATACTTTATGCAGCCGAAGGGAATACCTTTTTAACAGGGAGGAGCTGGTCAGTCATCCTCTGGTGGAGCAGGTATCGGAGTACATAGACGGGCATTTGACGGAAAACCTGTCTGTGGAGCTGCTGGCAGGGCAGATTCATATGAGCAAATATTATTTTCTGCGGAAATTTAAAGAGATTACCGGAGTGACCGTACATTCCTTCGTGGTAAGCAAGCGCCTGATCAGGGCATGTGAGCTTCTGCGGGAGGGGAAAAGCGTTTCGGAGGCCTGTCAGTTGACCGGATTTCAGGATTACAGTTCTTTCTTGCGCAATTTCCGGGAGGCCTTTGGAGTGCCCCCCGGAAAATACAGAGAATTTTATCCCATGGACTGACCCACAGACGAAACGATTATCCGGGTTCCGCGATTCGGGTGACCCCCACATAGATATCGGAGATCTCGTACCAGGTAGCGTAATCGGTGACGCCGGTTTTGGGCAGGCCGAAAATACCCTGAAAGGTGCTGACGGCATTGGCGGTGAGAGGACCGTATATCCCGTCTGCCGTGATCGTGGGGATGGCGGGGTAATTGCGGGCGATGCGGTTCAGCTGTGTCTGCAGCTGCCGGACCTTGTCTCCCGAAGCGCCGATTCCCAGAGCGTAGCCGGGATAGGAGGAGGGCACGCCGGAGATGATCTCCGCCGTATTGATATACATATCGTTGCCGTAGTAATACCGGATGATCTCAATGGGTGAGTATCCCTGATCTCCCAGATATTTGGAACCCCACTGGCTTAGTCCCGCGCAGGTGACCCGGCGCCCGTCGCAGTAGGAGGTGAAGATGGGCTGCCGGACACCGGGCCGGGACAGATAATTTGCAAAAATGGTGTCTACCAGATAGTCAATATTTTCAAAAATATTCCTGCCATACACCCATTTCTGGTCGTAGGCGGTGGAAGAGGTAATGGTAAAGTCATAGCCCTGATTCCGATACCACTCCGTGTACACCCTGTTCAGAGTAAAGGACATGATCACCAGGATATTTGCATATAATGCGCTTTCCGGCCAGGTGGAATAGATTTCACAGGAGGCCACATTTTTGATGTAATCCTTGTACCGGACCCAGTAATTCGTTGCGGTGGGGTCGCTGGGAACGCCGTCGTGGACAATAATATATTCCGGAATTACCACCCGGCTTAAGACGATTTCTCCGGTTTCCGCCATGGGCTTGATCTCATCCTCAGGTATTTTGGGAGGATATTCGCCAAAGAGCGTATGGGCAGGAATGATAACTACATTTTCATCATCCTCCGTGGCGGCCAGGGGATTCATGCGGATGGGCTGCAGTGCCAGCTGATCCGCGAAAACCTCGGAGCCGGATACCAGCACAGGCTCATAGCCCTCGGCGGTCACCGTGATATTATATTCGGAGTAGGGCATAATTTCATTTTCCGGCTGGAGGGAGAGCTCCAGGGGAGGCGCGGGCAGAGACACCACGGGGGTCT
Organism: uncultured Lachnospiraceae bacterium; assembly: GCA_947177445.1. Lineage (GTDB taxonomy): Bacteria > Bacillota > Clostridia > Lachnospirales > Lachnospiraceae > Acetatifactor. The sequence continues at coordinate 13,013 of CAMWUL010000018.1, forward strand.
GCCCCGAGCTGTCTGTGGTGAGCATGTTCAGGGGAGCCTGGGGATCTCCGGTGTAAGAGATGGTCACCACGGCGCCTTCCACGGGAACCAGGCCGATGGAGGATACCACACTGATCTTCATTGTACCGGTATAGGAGGCAGCCGCGGCTTCCGCCTCCTGTGGAGTGATGTTATTTTCGGGCATATTAGTACCATCCTTGGGGTTCAGTTATGGTAAATATATGCAGCGCCGGAAAAAAAGTTCTAAATTCAAAAAATTTATTGTCGTTTTATATGGAAAAATCAATTCAAATCTGTTATGCTAGGAAGGAAGGGTTAGGAACAGGAGGATTGCTTTATGAATAACAAGAAGATCATATACAATATCAGCCGGATGATACCTGTGGAGGATCAGAAGGATCCCGAGGCCATGCAGATGCAGGCCAGACTGAAATCGGGCCGCGATAATTTCAACCAGCTGGTGAAGGGAGTGCTTTCTTCCGTCATGAAGATCAGCGCGCTGGAGTTGGCTATGCACGGGAGCACGGAAAAAATGGCCGAGATCAGCGAGAACCTGAGAGGGGTGGCATCCGGCCTGGTGGACACGGCCAGGGCTACGGAGACCAGCATGTCCGAGGTGGTTTCGGTGCAGGAGGGCTTTAACAACAGTATCCAGGAAGTGGCTGAGGTGGCCGGCAATATGAAGGACGGCATGGGTGAAAACAGCAGGGCCCTGGAAAAGATCATGGCCAAGTCCGAGGATACCATTAAGAACTCCGACGATATGAAGCGGGACATGGAGCAGATGATGAATGTCCTGAATAATATGAACGAAGTGATCAAGGGAATCAATTCCATTTCCGCTCAGACAAATATGCTTGCGCTGAACGCATCTATTGAGGCGGCCAGAGCGGGCGAAGCGGGAAGAGGCTTTGCGGTGGTGGCTGAGCAGATCCGGGGACTTGCGGATGAGACCAAGCAGCTGACCGCCAACATGGATGGCCTGGTGGGCAGGATCGGGGAGGCTTCCCGGATGAGCTGCGACAGCATGGATAAGACTGTGGAAGAGCTAGGAGAGATGAAGGACAGCCTTCACAAGATTCTGAACACTACCAAGAGAAATGAAGAAAATGTGGTAGTTATTGCGGATTCCATGACTACCATTGCTGCGTCGGGTGAACAGATTTTCAGCTCCGTTACCACCGTGCAGGAGCAGATGAGCAGGCTTACCAGAGAGTGCTCCAATCTGAACGAGCAGGCGGAAGCCCTGGGACAGGTTTCCGAGTCCCTGGCCATCAGTACGGAGCCGGTTCCCGTTATCGAGAAGGAGCTGGACGACACGGCCAAGAAGATGGGAACCATGGTTCAGGATGTGTTTTATATGCTTGACAATCAGCACTTCATGAATACGGTGCAGGATGCCATTATTGCCCACCAGAAATGGCTGAAAACTTTGGAGGGAATGGTGCTGCAGCGGGAGTGCACGCCTCTTCAGGTGGATGATACCAAGTGCGCCTTCGGCCATTTCTATTATGCCATGCGGCCTCAGCACCCGGCGATTGCCAGCGTATGGTCAGGGCTGGGGGATAAGCACCGTACCTTCCACGGCTATGGCAGAAGTGTGATGGAGGCTATCAAGCGCGGTGACTTTGCAAAGGCCCAGAAGGATTATCAGGAGGCAGAAAAGCTTTCCGTGGAGCTCATCAGGACATTTAACCATATCATTGAGGAGACGAAACGGCTGGATCAGAGCAGGATAGCCGTATTTCAGAGATAAAGGAGTGGCATGAAATGCGCAGGGCAGGCTCTGCGCATTTTTTTTCCTCTATATATGACAGCGAAAAGAAAGGAAGAGAGCAATGGCGTGGGATTTGGAGGCAGACAGACCGATTTATGCGCAGTTGGTGGAAAGGATCCAGATGCAGATCGTTTCCGGGCAGTATCCGCCGGGAACCAGACTGCCCAGCGTCAGGGAGCTGGCGGCGACGGCGGCGGTGAACCCCAACACAATGCAGAAGGCCTTTGCGGAGCTGGAAAGGGGAGGACTGATCCTTACCCAGAGGACAAACGGAAGGTCGGTTACGGATGATGAGGAACTGATCCGGCAGGTTCGTTCCGGGCTGGCTAAAGAGTATTTAGATCTTTTTTTCCTGAGAATGCAGGAATTGGGATATACCAGAGGGGAAACCATTGAACTGCTGAAGGAAAGTGCGGGGGTAGAGCAATGAATGAACTGATTGAGATTGCAGGGCTGACAAAGGCCTATGATTCGAAGCATGTAGCCGTCAACAATATTACGTTGTCCCTTCCCAGAGGAAAGATTATCGGTCTTCTGGGGCCCAACGGCAGCGGCAAGACCACATTGATCAAAATGATGAACGGACTTCTTTCTCCCACGCATGGAAATATCCGGATCAACGGGCAGCTTGTGGGAACGGACACGAAGGCTCACGTGGCTTATCTTCCTGACCGGACGTATTTGTCGGGAGGACAGAGGATCAGCGCGGTTTTGGATTATTTTTGTGATTTTTACCTGGATTTTCAGCGGGAGAAGGCACTGTCCATGCTCCAGAGCCTGAATATCGATCCGGATATGAAGCTGAAAACGCTGTCAAAGGGCACCAGGGAGAAGGTACAGCTGATTCTGGTCATGAGCCGGGATGCGGATCTGTACGTTCTGGACGAACCCATAGCCGGGGTGGATCCTGCGGCCAGAGATTATATTCTCCGCACGATTATCAACAATTATAATCCCGGTTCCACCGTTCTTTTGTCCACCCACCTGATCGGGGACATCGAGTCGGTACTGGACGAGGTGATATTTATGCGTTATGGGCATCTGGTATTATATACCTCCGTGGACAATATCCGGGAGCAGCATGGCAAGTCGGTGGATGCCTATTTCAGGGAGGTGTTTGCATGTTAGGGAAGCTGATAAAGCATGAATGGAAGAATGTCAGCAAGGTGGGATGCCTGATGCTGGTATTTGTGGTTATTGTCTCCTTTTTCGGATGGCTGGCCTTTCAGTCTCCTCTATGGCGGGGGCTGGCAGAGGACAATTATTATTATGCGGGCATCAATCCCTGGGATATTATGAGCTTTTTTACACTGTTTCTCTATGTCCTGATGCTGGCGGGAGTCACATACGGGATTGTGATATACACAGGGGTGCACTTTTACAAGACCATGTACACGGATGAGGGCTATCTGACTCACACGCTTCCGGTGGGAAAGCACCAGCTGCTTGTCAGCAAGATTCTGGTCAGCGGCATCTGGGTGATGCTGGTAATTATGGCAGTGATCGCTTCCGTGACATTGCTGATACTGTCTTTTGTGGGTGTGGTTCTGCCGGAGGGTTATACCGTGGGCTGGTTTTTGGGCAGGCTCTTCCAGGAGGTGGACACTGTGGTCCGGGAGCTTCGCCAGGAGATGGGCATTGATTTGATGCGGTATCTGACAGGATTGCTCTTTTCGGTGCTGGTGGGGCCGTTTGTATCGGTGACCACTATATTCGGAGCCATTTCCATAGGACAGCTGTTTACAAAGCTCCGTGTTTTAATGGCTATTGTAAGCTATATCGGTATTATGATCTGCAATATGCTGATCAACTCTGCGGTCAGGAGCATTACCATGGCGGCCCACATGAACGAGTGGATTTCCGATGCCCGGGGCTTTGACCGGTATATAAATTCCACCGTTGATTCCGGAAACATAATTGGGATAGTGATGGCGGCGCTGCTGTATCTGGTGTCATGGCTGGTGATCAGCAGGAAGCTGAATATGGAATAAGACTTACGAATTCATTCATAGAAGCAGGTGAGCGTTGATGCAGAGGATGATCGACAGGATTCTTGAAGGGAACTTCGACTATGAAAAAGGTTCGCTGGATTTTTCCTGCACCAAGATCGAGATCAGTCTGAGGCAGGGGGAAATATACGAAGGGGCATTCCACGTCTATGCACCGCAGGGACAATTTGCCAACGGTACAGTCATTCCATCCGATTTAAGGATGGAGTGTCTGTCGGAAGAGTTTGAGGGCAGCGATGTGGAAATCCCCTTTTGTTTTCATGCAGAAAACACAGAGGAAGGGGATGTAATAAAGGGAAATTTTTATATTATAAGCAACAGGGGAGAGTATTACGTTCCCTTTGTGGTTTCGGTGGAGCATACGGTACCGGAATCCTCCCTGGGGGCTGTGAAAAATCTGTTTCATTTTGCCAATCTGGCAAAAAACAACTGGCCGGAGGCGGTAAGTCTGTTTTATTCTCCGGAATTTGCCAGGATTCTCACGGGAAGCGAAGCACAATTTGCGGAGGACTACAGGGCGCTTTCGGCATATGAGGGCCGGGAGCAGAACATGGAGGAATTCCTGATCCGCATCGGCAGAAAGCAGAAGGTGGAGTATCAGGCTCAGGAGAGCCTGAGTATCGACATTCTGTCGCTGGAAGGGCTGTTGGGTGTAACAGAATACGGCCTGGACATTGCACGGAAGGGCTGGGGCTTTACCAGACTTATTGTAGAGTGTGAGGGAGGCTTTGTATTCACGGAAAAAGAAGTGATCACCGATGACGATTTTCTGGGAGAGCATTTTGTGCTCCCGGTTTTCATAGACGGAAATCTCTGCCGCCGGGGCAGAAACTTTGGACAGATTCTTCTATATAATTCTTACGTGTCCATGACCATACCGGTGACAGTCAGAAAGGGAGAGCCGGCGGGAGCCGGAGGATCGGATCTGGGAAGAAAGCGCAGTACCGTGGAGCTGATGGAGTTTTACCAGGCGTTTCGTGCCAAAAAGATCGGTACGGCCACCTGGCTGAAGGAGTCCGGAAAGCTTGTGGAGAAGATGGTGTCCATAGATGAAAACGATGTGGCGGCCAGGCTGTTTCAGGCCCAGCTGCTGATTACGGGAGACCGCTGCAACGAGGCGGGGTGGATCCTGGACCATGTGGCGGAGCTTTTGGAGAGGAATCCCGGACAGGATACGCTGCTGGCCTATTACCTTTACCTGACCACGCTGATCCATCGGGAGACGGAGTACGTGGACCATGTGGCGGCGGAGGTGGAGCAGCTCTACCGGATGGACGATACCAATTGGCGGGCGGCCTGGCTGCTTCTATACCTTTCCGAGGAGCTCCACAAATCTGCTGCAGGGAAATGGATGTTTCTGGAGAAGCAGTACATTGTGGGCTGCAGCAGTCCTATATTATACATAGAGGCGGTTATTCTTTTGAACTACAATCCGGCGCTTCTGCGCAGGCTGGGGGATTTCGAGCAGCAGGTGCTCTGGTATGGGGTAAGGCAGGAGCTTTTAAAGCAGGATGTGGTGGAACAGCTTCTTTACCTGGCAGACCGGGTGCGGGAATATTCAGGCGTGCTCTGCCGTCTGCTGATCAGGCTGTATGAAAAAAAGAAGGATCAGCGCATTCTCCAGCAGATCTGTGCCCTGCTGATTAAAGGAGGAAAGGCAGGAGAAAAGTATTTTGGCTGGTACAGCGCCGGAGTGGAAAGCAATCTGCGGATTACCAATCTGTACGAATACTATATGGCGTCCCTGAATCTTGATATGCCCGTGGAAATTCCCAAAATGGTGCTGATGTACTTTTCCTATCAGAATAAGCTGGATTATGAGCATTGCGCCTATTTGTATGACTATATCTGCAAGAATAAAAACAGGCTGGGGGATATTTACGGAGCCTACCGGATCCGCATGGAGCATTTTGTGGCCGAACAGATCAGGAAGGGACGTATTGACAGACATCTGGCAAACCTGTACAATCAGTTTCTGCAGCCGGATTTGATAAATGAGGAAAACGCTTCCCAGCTGTGCCGTCTGCTTTTCACCCATATGATCCGGGTGGAGGACGAGAGCCTGAGGAAGGTATATGTGTATCAGCCGGGAAATCTTTTTCCAGGAGAATATGTGCTGGACAGGGGCAGAGCATGGGTTTCTCTCTATGGAAGCCGGTATACCATCGTCTTTGAGGATGCCTGGAATAACCGCTTTGTGAGAAGCGTGGATTATACCATGGAGAAGCTGATGATTCCGGGTAAGTTTCTGCGTTTTCTGGTACCTCTCATCAGAGACTGCCCGGAGCTTGAGCTGTATTTGTGCGAGGGAGAACGGGAAAATGCCATAGACGATCAGGAGGGAGCACAGCGGGCGCTGCGTGTGGCCGTGTCCGGGTACGCGGACGGTAAGGTTAAGAGGGAATTGTCCCTGAAGCTTTTGCAATATTACCAGGACATGGAGGACTTTCAGGCCATGGACAAATTTCTGCCTTACATTCCCCTGGAGGAATTTACCATGGGAGAACGGGGAGAGGCCATTCGGTTTCTGATCCTCCGCGGGAATTTTGAACTGGCCGGGGAGTGGCTTCGGCAATACGGTCCTTATTTTGTGGAGCCAAAGCTTCTGGTGCGTCTGATCGGTCCTTTGATGGAGCAAAGCGCCATGGAGGAGGATCCGGTGCTGACAGCGGCGGCGGTGTACGCTTTCCGGAAGGGGAAATATGACGGGATCATATTGCAGTATCTGGCCATGCACTACAGAGGAATGACAAGAAACATGCGGGACATCTGGAAGGCGGCCATGTCCTATGAGGTGGACTGTCAAAGGCTCTGCGGGACGATCCTGGCACAGATGCTTTATACCGGCGCCTTTGTGGGAGAAAAAATGGAAATTTTCCGCTGCTATGTCTCCATGGGATCCGACCCGGAGGTGGAGGAGGCCTTTCTGGCGCAGTGCTGTTTTGACTATTTTGTGAAGGAGCGGGTCACTGAAGAGGACGTGTTCCGGCAGATTCAGGATATGTATCTGAGGGGTGAGCCGGTGCAGAAGGTGTGCAAGCTGGCGTTTCTGAAATACTGCGGGGAGGCCCCCGGGGGAATGACAGAGGATATGGCGGCTCCTGCGGAATGCTTTCTGCAGGAGATGCTGGAGCAGGGAATCCACCTGGATTTCTTTCGGGCGTTCCGGAGGCCTGTGCTGGGGCTGCAGGAGCTTGCGGACAAAACGATTGTGGAGTACCATGCCTCCTTCGGGAACAGAGCACGCATACACTATGTGATTTTTCACGAGAATGGGGAGTCGGAGGAATACGCTTCCGAGTATATGAGAGAGGTATACGGAGGGGTGTGCTTTAAGGAGTTTATTCTGTTTTTCGGTGAGAGTCTGCAATATTATATTACAGAGGAAAAAAACGGTGTGGAGCGGCTGACGGAAAGCGGCAGCCTCCAGAAAAGCGAGGACAATGGCACAGGGCACAGCAGATACCGCCTGATCAATGATATCATAGCCAGTAAAGCGATGCAGGATTACGACAGGATGGATGCCCTCCTGGAGGAATATCACAGGGATGATTTTATGAACGGAAGGCTGTTTGAACTGGTATAACAGGAGGTGGACGGCATGGGCCTATGGGGCGGAGAGAAGCTGGTGGTGGGGTATGACCTGGGAAATGAATTTTCCCAGATCAGTGTTGCCGCATCCGGAAGCGGGGATGTGACCACGCTGTCTCAGACGGCGGGAGAAGAAAACTATAATATTCCGACGGTCTTGTGTAAACGCACCGGTGTCAATCAATGGTTTTACGGAAAGGAAGCGGTCCGCTGGGGAGAGGAAGGTCAGGGGATTCTGGTGGACGGCCTGCTGGAGCTGGCCAGGGACGGAGAGCCGGTGATAATCGAGGAGGAAAGCTATGATCCTGTGGCGCTTTTGACGCTCTTTTTTAAGCGAAGTCTTGGTCTCATCTCCCAGGCGGCCTCCGCAGATCGGATCGGGGCGCTGATGGTCACCTGCGAAAGAATCGACCATCGGATGCTGGAGGTTCTGGAGCAGATGGCGGCGGGGCTTCAGCTGAAGACGGACAAAATCGCTTTTCACAGCTACAGGGAGAGCTTTTATTACTATATGATACATCAGCCGGAGGAGCTGTGGGTATATCAGTCTCTGCTTTTTACCTGCCGCCGGGGCTGTATGGTGTCTTACCGGATGGAGTGTAACCGGCATACCGTGCCTGTGGTGACCTATATGGAAGAGGCGGAATATCCTTTTGTGGGAGGGGGCGCCCTTCCGGAGGAGCCCTCTGCCCGGGAACAGGCCGCAGTCAGGCTGGACGCGGACTTTCTGAGGATTGCCCGGGAATGCTGTGAGGGGAAGGCTGTAAACAGCATTTTTCTCATCGGGGATGCTTTTGACCGTGAATGGATGCAGGAATCTCTGCGGTATTTATGCAGGAACCGCAGGGTGTTTCAGGGAACGAACCTGTTCAGCAAGGGAGCCTGTATGGGAATGCAGGAGCGCTTAAAGCCCAGCGAAGCAGGGATGAACCATGTGTTTTTGGGGAAGGAAAAGCTGAAGGCCAATGTGGGCATGAAAATTCTGCGGCAGGGAGAGGAATCCTATTATGCGCTGCTGGATGCCGGTGTGAACTGGTATGAGGCAGAAGCGGAGCTGGAATTTTACGTTCAGGAAGGAAATGAAATATCGTTGATGATAACACCGCTGATTGGAAAAAACGGGAAGATTGCCCAGATCGTTCTGGAGGATATGCCGGGAAGCATAGCGAGACTGTGGGCCAGGTTTTTCCTGGAGACGGAAGAAAAGCTTGCGGTGGAGATCCAGGATCTGGGCTTTGGAGAGATTCGTCCCTCCTCCGGTCATGTGTGGAGAGAAAAGGTGGATATTTATTAAGGGAGCTGACTTTATGCGTATCAGTGTCTGTGTGGGCAATTATGCCGTAACTCCATATTGTATTCCTGGCCTGGAGATCAATGTATACTGCATGGAGGAACTGTGCTATTGTATGAAGGAAAACGCATTTCTTCTGGATTTCACCTTGATGAACGATGAGCTTTTGGGATGGATCGAGCAGGAATGCGGCCTCAGGGAGCTGGCCAAGGCGCTTTATACCCTGGTGCACAAAAAAGGGTCTCTCAGTGCCTTTGTGGTTACTATTCTGAGGTTTGTGGGCTTTTATGACGATAAAATTATTGAGGAGGCGGCCCAGGCCCTGAAGCGGGGAGCGGGCCTGAGCAATATCGAAAAAAGGAAAAGCCAGATTGACAGGCTGGTGAAGCAAAAGAGATATATTGCGGCAATGCACAGCTATGACAGATTGATCGGGAAATGGCGGGAGCAGGAAAAGGAGGGCGAGCCGCTTCCGGCGGTGGGCTGTCTGGCGGCCATTCTGCACAACAAGGGGGTGGCGCTGGCGGGCATGATGCTGTATCAGGGAGCGGCGGAATGCTTTCTGGAGGCCTATGAGACGGAAAACCGTCCGGAATATTACAGAGATTACCTGGCAGCAAAGCGCATGGAGCTGAGCGAAGGAGATTACGTTTCCCTGATTGCCGGGAATACGGAAGGCTATGAGGGGACGCTGGAGCTGGAGAGAGAAATAGAGAGGCTGACCCGGGAGTGGGAGCAGCAGCCGGAATTTTTGCGTCAAAACAGCAGACGGGAGATGCGGGATGGGCCGGAGAGACAGAAGGTTCTGGACGAGTATGAAAGTCTGACACAGGCGTTGAAGGAAAGCTACCGGGAGAGTGTGAGGGATTAATAGACTGAAATGCCCGCTGAGGCGGGTCAGGGGTGTGCGTGTGAAGAGAATTTCCCGCTGAAGCGGGCCAGGAGTGTAAGGATGGGATTTTGGAACAGGATATTCAGGAGAAAAAAGAAGCCGGAGGTACAGGAGGACTGGGAAAGCATTGTTTATGACCGGGACACCGTGGATTTTCGGGAAAAGGAGCAGAGGGACCGTTATATTTCGGGATGCCTTGAGCAGATTGCGGAGGCTTCCAAAGAAATCGGTCTGCTGACGGGAGAATATTCCCTGGTGACCTCTTATCTGACAGACATGGAGGAGATCGAGGCACTGCCGGAGGAGGAAAGAGAGACGCTGAACGATATTGCAAGGCGTCTGCTGAATCTGGAGCAGGAATGTGAAAAGTATCGGGACAAGAAGAATCGTATGAATGATTCCCGATTTTACCGAATGCGGAAGCAGGAGGAAGAGATTCAGGAGGGCATTCGCAAGCTTTCGGAGTGCGAGAAATACGGGGGACTGGTGAAGCAGGACATGCAGAGGCTGGACCGGGAGCGCCACGCCTACGATTTTCGGAGGACGGAGCTGGAGGCGATGATGAACAATCTCCGGGGAATGGCTCTGATCTTTCTGACGGCCCTGGGAGTATGCATTGCCATGCTCATGGTGCTTCAGTTCGGATTTGAGATGAATACGCAGATTGGATATATTTTGTCGGCAACGGCCGCCGCAGTGGCCATCACGGTCATGTGGGTCCGATACACTGACAGCGAAAAGGAGAAGCGCAGGGTAGACGCGGCAGTCAACAAGCTGATTCAGCTGCAGAACAAGGTGAAGATACGATATGTGAATAATCGGAATCTCATGGATTATCTCTATATCAAGTATAATACGGACAGCGCTGCTTCTCTGGATAAGCAATGGCAGGAATATCTCCAGGAGAAGGAAGAGCGGAAGGAGTATGCGGAGGCCGAGGCCAGGATCAGCTATTATCAGAAGCTTCTGATGGGCAGAATGGCCAATTACAGAATCGCGGCTCCCGACAGATGGACCAGACAGGCAGGGGCGCTGCTGGATAAGCGGGAAATGGTGGAAATGCGGCATGAATTGATCCTGCGCAGACAGGCCCTCAGAAAGCAGATGGATTATAATAATGGAGTGGCAGAGGCCGCCCGCCGGGAAATTCAGGAGATTGCCGCGAAATATCCCGCCTATGCCGGCGAGATCTCGGATATGGTGGATCGGGTTACTTTTTATGAGTAGAGGCCGCGAGGTGTTTTCGTGGGCGTTTTGCACGCAAAACCCGAGACTGCCTGCGCCAAAATGAGCCGCTTACGCTCATTTTGTGTAGACAAACAGAACGAAAACTGGTACTATAGGATGAAGGCAGTATCATGGTTTCCCGGCGGAATGCCCGCCCGGGACCTGACAGGGAGGTGGAATATTTGAGGACTTTTGTGGCGGCTGGTCTGAAGGTGCTGGTGGTGGATGACAATATGATTAATCGTATGGTCGCCGTCGGGCTGCTGGAGGACTACGGCTTTGAGCTGACGGAAGCGGCCAGCGGCCCTGAGGCCATAGAATTGTCCAGGGGAACGAAATTTGATCTGATTTTTATGGATCATATGATGCCGGAGATGGACGGCATCGAGACCGCAGGGATCATACGCACGGAGTGCGGAGAAAACGGACGGGATGCCGTGATCATCGCGCTGACAGCCGACTCCGGTGAAGATGTCAGAGAAAAGTTTCTGAAAAACGGTTTTCAGGATTATATCACCAAGCCGCTGGACAGAGGATCGCTGGATCGTCTGCTGGACCAGTGGATTCCGGATTCCCGCAAGCAAAAATGCCAGGAGGCTGCAGACGAGCCGGAGGATGCGGATTTTGACAGCATCCGTATCGAAGGAATCGATACCGCCGAAGCCAGAAAGCACCATACCGGCGGCCTGAAGGATTATCAGGAGCTTTTAAGGCTGTACAGTATGGACGGAAAGCGGAAGCTGCGGCTGTTAAGGGAGCTTCTGGAAAAAAGAGATTATCATACATATGAGATCGAGGTGCATGGACTGAAAAGCGCATCCGCCAATGTGGGAGCCATGGAGCTCTCCGCCCAGGCCAGAGATCATGAGGCTGCAGCGGGCAGGGGAGACGAGGCATACATTGGAGAACATGCACAAAAGCTTTTGTCTGATTATGAGGCGTTGGTTCAGGAGATCGGCAGATACCTGGATGGGAACGAAGCGGCCCCGGAGGGGGAAGGGACGGACAGGGAAAGCCTGGAGAGCGGCGTGCTTTTGCAAAAAGTGGGTGAAGCCCTGGAGGTTCTGGAGAATTTCCGGCGGGGAGAGTGTGTGGAGCTCATCGGCGGTATACTGGAATACGGGCTTGACAGTCAGGTGAGAGCCAGGCTTAAGGAGATACAGGAGCAGCTTGGAATGTATGAGGATGATGCAGCGGAGGAGCTGCTGCGGCAGCTGCTGGAGTGGTTAAAAAAGGAGGAGCAATAGCAAAATGGAAGGTAAAATGCGCATATTGGCGGTAGATGACAATATCATCAATCTCGCAACCATAGAACAGGAACTGAAGGACAAATATGAGATTGTCACCATGAATTCCGGTGTGAGGGCTATACGGTATCTGAGTAAGGAGAAAGCGGACCTGATTCTGCTGGATATTCAGATGGCTCTCATGGACGGCATCGAGACCTTAAAGGAAATCCGGACACTGGAGAACGGAGCATCGGTGCCTGTGATCATGCTCACCTCCAAAAAGGATAAGGAGACCATCATCGAGCTGACCAAGTTGGGAATATTGGATTATGTACTGAAGCCTTTTGATGCCAAGGATCTCCACGAGAGGATAGACCGTGCCCTGAAGAGAGTAGGCGTACTTCCGGTGGAGGACAGCGAGCTGTACTCCTATGTAAAAGAAGTACAGGATGAGCTGGAGAAGCAGAATGTGAGGAATGCGATCCTGAAGATCGATGAAATTCTCAGCTTTAAGATCGACGACGAGATCTATGGACGGATGCAGAATGCCAGAACCAAGCTCCGCGCCAATGATATGGAGACGGCGGAGAGGCTGATCAGCCGGGTGTTTAAGATGCTGGAGCGGATCGTGGCCACGGAGCAGGAGGCCAAGTTCCCCATCAGCATGGGCGAGATGAACGCCAGACTTCTGTATGTGCTCAATGATCTGGAGAACTTCAAGGTCCGGGAGGCTGCGGAAAAGCTGGAGGATCTTGTGCACTATGATATTCCGGAGGCGATCAACCAGGCGTGTGTGGATGCAAGACAGCGTCTGGAGGAATTTGACGACGGCGCCGCGGAGGAGCTGATTCAGAACGCATTGATGGAGCTGCAGAAGCATCCCCTTTAAGCCCGCGGCCAGCTGATCAGAGTCCAGCTGGGAAACCATCGAAGATACCTGTCCACGAATGCGCCGTCTATGGGCTGGCCGGCCAGCACGGGATAGAAAAACAGAAAACACCCCAGGACAGCGGCTCCGTACAGGGCTGCACACAACAGAAAACGCCGTCCGGAAAGATTTTTTCCCAGGCTGCGGAAGCTGTGAACGATCATCAGTACCACGAATATCACGCTTGGAAAGTAATGGTAGATAAAGGTGATCCGGGACACGAAAAACCAGGGCAGATACTGCGCCAGATATCCTGTAAACAGGAAGGCGGCGGTTCTGTCCTTCTTTTTTGTCCAGAGCCGGAAGGTATAGAAGGCTGCCGGGATTCCCGTCCACCAGACCAGGGGATTTCCAAAGGAGCTGATCCCCTCCCGGACCGTATCGCTGACAATGCCGGAATAGTACCAGATGGGACGCTGCATGACAGGCCACTGGTACCAGTAGGATGAATAGTCGTGAGTATCCACCAGGGTACTGTGGTAGTTGAACATAGTCGCCTGATTGCGAAGCATACGAGCCAGCAGTCCATCCTGAAGATGATCCCGGAAGGGCAGGTAGGAAAGCAGGTAAATCAGGGCGGGAAGGGCCACAAAAAACACCAGGCAGAACAGAATGGTCCGCATGGTACAGGGTTGGAAGGAGGAGAGCACATGGTCGTGAGAAATGCCCTCCGTCCGCCCATACGGATTCTTTTTGGCAAAACGGTATTCCTCATATCTGCAGTAGAGCTGCCGGAAAAAGATCACTGCCAGACCCGCGCCTGCATATACGCCGGTCCATTTGCAGGCAATGCCAAGGCCCATGCAGATACCGCAGGCGCCCAGGGGCAGAAAGGTTTTGATCAGAGGAGTATCGTAAAAGCTCAGCATACAATAGCGGTACATAAAATAATACATTAATATCACAAAAAAGGTGACATACACATCGATGGTGGCAAGGCGGGTCTGGGCAAAGTGCATGAAATCAAAGGTAAAAAGGACACAGACCAGGGCGGCACAGACAGTGCTTTCGGTAATCCTTTTGCCGAACAGGTATACCACGGGAACCATGGCGATGCCGAAAAGGACGCCCATAATTCTCCAGCCGAAGGGATTCATCCCAAAGAGAGCAATGCCCGCGCTGATAATGGATTTGCCCAGGGGCGGATGGGTATTCTCATAGGCAGTCTGGCCGCCCAGAAATTCCCAGGCAGTACGGGCATGGTAGATTTCGTCAAAATACATGCTGTTTCGGAAGGTGCTTCTTCCGGGAAAAAGGGACTGCTCGTCAAACAGGGCAGAGCAGGAGGAGGTGTCCTGGGGACGGATCAGATTTCCGTCTCCGTCCGTAAAGGCGAACTCCAGAAGGGAGGCCTGGCCGTCCAACAGGGTCAGACGCAGGATGGGTACCTGAGCCTCGATCCGGATCTCCTGCCAGGTGAAAACGTTTTTCAGGTTCAGAGAACCCAAACTGACCCAGGGATCGTCCCAGGACCATCTGCCCTCCAGGGAAAAGGTTCTGTCATGCCAGGGAGCGATATAATAGGAGAGAGTCTGAGGAACCTCCTGTCCGAAATCAAGTGTCAGGCTGTCTCCTCTGGTCATTTCAAGGGAGGACACAGGGGCCTGTCTGTCACCCAGATCATATAGTGCAAAGCAGCTGTAGAGGACGGTTATGATGAGCATACAAAGCCAGTCCGCCCTGCCGAGCGGCTTTAGGGGCAGTGAGGGACAAAGCGCTCTTTCCCTGCCGAGAGAGGGAAGTGCATCCGCTTCTCCCAGGGGGCTTTTTTTCAGGTACAGACGAACAGTGATGCGGTACAGGACCAGGAGACAGATCAGCGTGCCGGCGGATACGGCGATGATCTGGGGAGCATTTCCGTTATAATAAGCGTCATCATAGTAAAAGAAAACGTCTGCGGTATTATAAAAGTGCATCACAGAAAAACCGGCGCAGCAAAGGAAGAGCTGCCGGGAAGGCTTATAGATGAATGCCAGCAGAAGCAGCAGGATCACCGGATACAGATAACGCTCGTGCATGCGGACGGAGAACACAAAAACGGTGGCTATGAGCAGAGCCGCCAGAAAGGGATATTTCTCCGTGTCCTTTTTGCTGCGCAGGCTGATAAACAGTATCAGGACCACCACGGCGGCTATGGCAGTCATACCGATGGCCTGATAGGAAATGCCCAGGAAGGTGTTGTCCTGACTTACCCAGTTCAGCCCCAGAAGGCCCCAGAAATTGTAGGCGTTCACGGCGGCGTAGGGGTAGGAGCCCAGGGTGTTCAGATATTGGCTGACGACCTGTTCCAGGCCGAAGGGAAGGCACAGCAGGAGAGCTCCTGCCAGGGAGGCCAATCCCTGCCCCAGATTCCGCAGAAGCTTTTTGGCGGAAAAGTCCTTTAAAAACACATGATCCAGTATCCCTGCGAAAAGCACGGGGGCAAAGATCAGAGTCTGAGGCTTGATCAGAAGCCCCAGAAAGAAGACAACATATGCAAAAAACATTTTTCCCCGGATCAGGCAGACGCACATAAGAGCCAGAAGGAGAACATATACGGAGTCGATCTGTCCCCAAACACAGGAATTAAGGAGCACCGCAGGCTGAAAAAGCCAGGTCAGGCATAAAAAAAAGGGATACCATCCGGCAAACTTTCTTTTGGCCTCCCTGTAGAGCAGGATGCCGCAGCCCATATCACAGAGGATGGAGGGAAGCTTTAGCAAAAGCAGATGCGCCTGGCTGTAGGCTTCGATTTTCAGCAGAGAGCGCAGAGCGCCCAGGGGATAGAGCAGATAAATGTATCCCGGCGGATAATCCGTAAATACATCGGGAGAATAAAAGCCGGCGGGCCCCACCTGGAAGATTCTGTCCGCCCACATGGCAAAACAGGATATGTCCACATCAAAGCCGGCGGTGTTTTGGGCAATAATGATCCTGACCAGAAGGGCCAGACCGAATAATACGGGAATCAGGCCCTCCGGGCAGTTTTTTTTCTGATTCATAAAATAAAGGCCAAGGCCGAAGAGGGCCAGACCCGAAAATGCAGCAAGATGAATATATAACATGATGACCTCCGGTAATTGATGGATTTATGGCTTGTCTGTTACTATTCACAGCCCCTCCACGCCCATGGGCAAAACGGGCCAGCGTTGCTGTCTGCCGCCGCTTTGCGGCTGTGAATAGTAACATTTTTTCCCATTATAACAAAAAATGTGGCGAAGGAAAAGAGTTTGTGGTACAATCGACATCAGGGATACATAATGGGGAGAGATAAAAATGAAATTTGACATGCATTGCCATACAAAAGAGGGATCGCTGGACGGAAAGGTGCCCATTGAGGAGTTCATTGCCCTGCTGAAGGAGAAGGGATACGGCGGAATGCTGGTCAGCGATCACAATTCTTATGACGGCTACCGGTCCTGGAAGCGAAATGCCGGGAAAGAGGCGATCCGGGATTTTGTGGTGCTGAAGGGGATCGAGTATGATACCATCGACGCGGGCCATATTCTGGTGATCATGCCGGAGGATGTACATTTAAGAATATTGGAGCTCCGGGGGCTTCCCGTGAAGCTTTTAATCGATATTGTCCACCGGGGCGGCGGAATTCTTGGGCCTGCCCATCCCTGCGGCGAGAAGTACTTAAGCATCACCAATACAAGGAAATACCGCAATTGCCTGGCGGTCATGGATCAATTTGATTTTCTGGAGGGCTTCAACGCCTGCGAGAGCAGGGAGAGCAATGAAAGGGCACGGGAGCTGGCTCTGCGCTTTCACAAGCCGGTATTTGGAGGCAGCGACGCCCACAAGGCCGACTGCGTGGGGATGGGAGCCACGGAATTTTCCGGTGATATTGCCAGCGAATCGGAGCTGATCGCCCTGATCCGGGAGAAGGGCAGGGAAGCCTGCCGCTGCGGCGGAGAGTATTATGGGGGAACCACCAAGGAGAGAATTGGAAGAGCGAATGATATTCTGGTACAGTCCTTCTGGTTTTACAATCACCTGGGAAGCATGTACCATTTTTACAGACGGCACGCGGAAGTAAAAAAGCTGTGTGCCGGGGCAAAATGACTTCATAATTTCTTAAAAAGCGCAACGAATTTGCAAAAAGAAATTCATAAAATCTTAAGGTGCAATTCCGGGATTGTGTGATATACTCGATATGTGGTGATAGAAGAGCCGCATATCGAGTATTTTTATAACAATGAAGGGCCTGTGAAAGCACAGGGATGTCAGACGGCTTTTCATAGTTAAAGAGGAAAGAGGGTATAACAATATGAAGATAAAAAAGTTCAGAAACCGTTTTGGAGGTGCATTCAAATTTTTCCTCACCGGAACCCTGACGCTGGCCATGGGGCTATCCCTGGCCTCCTGCGGCAAGGAGGAAGCCGGAGGAGAGAATAAAACGGAAACCAAGGAGTGGGTCTGGGTGCCGGAGTACCAGGAGCTGGAAAGCAGTCAGGGCAGCTCTTTCTGGGAGGCGAAGCTGATAGGGGATTATCTCTATTATCCCATTGAGTCCTGGGGAGAGGAAGCAAGGAGCTATAAGGTTTGCAAATACTCGCTGGCAGACGGATCTACTACTGAAACAGAGGTGCCGGTGCCCGGGGAGGGCTACTGCAGGAGCTTTTCCATAGCGGACGACGGCAGCATTTATGCACTGTTTACAGAATATCACTATGATGAGACAACGGGAAATTCTTCAAGACAGTACAGCATGGTGAAGGTTGACAGTCAGGGGAGCCAGCTCTGGCTGAAGGACATGAATGAGTACATAAACCAGGAGAATGATCAGATCGACGGTATGGTTCTGGATGGTCAGAACCGGATCTATGTATTGTGCCAGAACTATGGAGAGGCCGGGGCCGAAAGCCGCCTTCTGCTGTTCGATTCGGAGGGTGAGCATCAGGGAGCCATCAACTTATCTTCAGGCCGGGGCGGCTGGATCAACGGGATGATGACGGACAAAAACGGAAAGGTCTATACCTACGGACACGGAGATTCAGGCTATGAGCTGACAGAGGTGGACTTTGATAAGAAAAGCATGGGAGAGACCTGCCAGAATTTTCCCGGTAACGGAAACGGAAGCCCTTCGGCAGGTCTGGAACAGGATGTCTTGACCTACGATTCCACCACTGTCTATGAATATGATGTGGCTTCCCAGACCAGCCAGGAGCTGTTCAACTGGCTGGACAGCGATATTGTGGGCAACAATGTGAGCAGTATCGGCATCACCTCGGAGGGAAAGATCGCGGTGCTGATCAGCGACTGGTCCACGGATGAGTACAGCCTGGCCGTTCTGACCAAGACGCCCGGCAGCGAGGTGGTTCAGAAGCAAGAAATCGTGATCGGCGTCATGAACTCCGGCCAGCAGCTGATGTCTGCCGCGGTGAAGTTCAACAAGTCCAGCGACAAGTATCATGTTTCTATTCGGGAATATATAGACCGGAATAGTGATTGGACAGAGAATACCTGGTCCGATGCCCAGAAGCGGCTGAACAGTGATATTACCTCCGGCAACTGTCCGGATCTGATAGATTTATCCTATGTAAATCTGGAGCAGATGACCGAAAAGGGTGTGTTTGAGGATCTTTATACCTATCTGGAATCCAGCAGCGTGCTGAACCGGGAGGAGTTTTTGGATAATATATTGGAGAACTATACCTTCAACGGAAAGCTGGCGGGGATTCCCAGGACTTTCAGCGTATCCACCCTGATAGCCAGCTCCACTGAGCTGGGAAATGAAATGGGCTGGAGTCTGGACGAAATGATAGCCTATGCGGATGCCCATCCCGGGGCCCAGCTGTTTGACGGAATGGATCAGGCCAGCATGATGCAGTTTATCATGAGATGCAATGAGGAAGCTTTTGTGGACTGGACCAGCGGAACCTGCAGCTTTAACTCGGATGCCTTTAAAAAGGTGCTGGAGTTTGTGGGCCGTTTCCCGGAGGATTTTGACTACTCTGAGAATAATCTGTCCACCCCTACCAAGATCCAGAATGGCGAGGTGCTGATGGACACCGCCGGAATCTATGATTTCCGGGAGATTCAGATCTATAATGAGGTATTCCAGGGAAATGCTGTCTGCATCGGATATCCCACCATAGACGGCAGTGTGGGTGTCCTGATGAATACAGGGGATATGTATGGTATTTTGTCGAACTCCAAAAATAAAGAGGGCGCCTGGGCGTTTCTGGAGAGCTATCTGAGCGCGCCTATGGACAGGTATTTTTCCTTTGGGTTCCCCACGAAGAAGGCAGAGCTGGAGGAGTTGGCCGCAGAGGCTGTGAGGATAGAGTATGCCACCGACGAGAATGGTGAGAAGATTCTGGACGAAAACGGTGATCCCATCATCAGCAATGAAGGAGGCGGCATCGGATATGGGGACGGCTGGTCTTATACCTATCATGTGCCCACCCAGGAAGAGGTGGATATCGTCATGGGGCTCTTGGAAATTGCACGGCCTGTTCCTTCCGGAAACGACGAGATCATTTCTATTATCAACGAGGAGGCTGAGGCTTTCTTTAAGGGACAAAAGTCTGCAGATGAGGTGGCGGATACCATTCAGAGACGTGCCCAGACCTACGTAAGTGAGAACAGTTAAGCGAGCGCCTGCATCTGGCGGGCCAGTGGGGGCCAATGTGAAGAAGCATATTAAGACAACCCGCAGGACACGAAAACTGAAGATCAGCTCGGGGGCATATATTGCCCCCAGCTTTATAGGAGTCCTGCTGTTTTTCATACTGCCCTTTGGGGTGGTGATCTATTATTCTCTGGTGGATAATCCCATCAGCGGAAACTTTGTTTTCCTTGACAATTTTAAGAATATAATTGCCAATGCCGCGTTTCAGAAGGCGGTGCGCAATACCTTTCTTTTTGCGGCGGTGGCGGTTCCCCTGGCGGTGGTGCTGTCCCTGCTTCTGGCAATCGTGCTGGAGGCGAAGCTTCCCTTCCGGAGCCAGTTCCGAACCTTTTTCCTGAGTCCCATGATGGTGCCCGTTGCGTCCATCGTGCTGATCTGGCAGGTGCTGTTTCATTACAACGGCGCGGTGAACGATATCCTGGGGGCATTCGGGATCGACAAGATCGACTGGCTGAAATCGGATTATGGATTGGTTGTAATTGTCATTCTGTTTTTGTGGAAGAATCTGGGTTATAATATGATTCTCTTCATGGCGGCTCTGGCCAGCATTCCCAAGGATATTCTGGAGGTAGCCACTCTGGAGAGTGCAAAACCCCTGCAGACCTTCTTCTATATAAAAATACGATATCTGTCGTCAACCCTGCTGTTTGTGACGATCATGTCCCTGATCAACTCCTTTAAGATATTCCGGGAGGTGTATCTGCTGACAGGGAACTATCCGGTGGATACGATTTATACCCTGCAGCATTTTATGAACAATAAATTTGGATCGCTGGATTATCAGACCCTGTCTGCGGCTGCTATCCTTATGTCCCTGGTGATGATTGTGATCATCGGCGCCTTGTTCATCGTGGAAAATCATTTTGGAAAGGATGTGGAAGGATGAAGAAAAAAGACACATCTTTGCAGGTGGACCAGCGGGATCGGGGATTGCAGGCGAAGGTCAAACGAAAGAAGGCCTGGGGTAAGACGAAGATCGTGCTGGCCACCATTGTGGCAGCCTTTTTCGCTGTTTTGTTTCTGGCTCCCATTGTGCTGACCATAACCAATTCCTTTATGGCATCCTCGGAGATATCCGCCAACTACGGCTCCGTATTTGCCACCAACAGCAACGGAGGAAAGGTATATATATCGGAAAAAGTTAATTTGAAGTTTATACCGGATATGGTTTCCTTCAGCCAGTACATAACGGTGCTGTTCAAGAGTCCGGAATATCTGCTGAAATTTTGGAATTCCGTGATTCTTGTAGGGCCTATCGTGGTGTTTCAGCTGATTGTGGCCTCTCTTGCCTCCTACGGCTTCGCCCGATACCGGGGGAGGATAAGGGAAATTGTCTTCTTTATGTACATTATATTGATGCTGATGCCCTATCAGGTAACCCTGGTGCCCAACTATCTGGTCAGTGACTGGATGAATATTCTGGATACCAATTGGGCTATCTGGCTTCCTGGCATTATGTCGCCCTTTGCGGTATTTCTGCTGACCAAGTTTATGAGGCGGATACCCAAGGAGGTGGTGGAGGCCGCCCAGATCGACGGGGCGGGAGAGTGGCAGATTTATCGCAAAATCTGCATGCCTCTGTGCCGGGGCGCAATATTCTCCGCCGCTATTCTGGTATTTATTGATTATTGGAATATGGTGGAGCAGCCGCTGATATTGCTGGGAAATGCGGAAATGCATCCGCTGTCCGTGTTTTTGAGCAAGATCAATTCCGGGGAGATCGGCCTGGCCTTTGCGGTGGCCACAATTTATATGGTGCCAAGCCTGTTGATTTTCCTTTATGGGGAAGAATATCTGGTGGACGGTATCACTTATCAGGGCGGTATCAAGGGATAAAGGAAAACAATTTAATTATTTAGGAGAGAAACGCGATGAATGAAAACGGAAACAAAAAGCGGGAATGGGTGAAGACGGCGGCCATCATATTTTTGTCCATCATGCTGGTGCTGACATTTTTTTCTAATACAATTATGAATTACTCTCTGCCGGAGGTAGCCACCCAGTATGTGCAGCCGGGAACCGTTACAGCAAAGATCCGGGGCGGCGGCACAGTGGAGAGCGGAGACCCTTACGAGGTAAAAGTTACCGAGACCAGAAAGGTGTCCAGCGTGGCTGTCCGGGTGGGAGACGAAGTGCAGAAGGGCGATATTCTGTTTTACCTGGAGGACGCGGAGAGCGAGGAGCTGAAGGCGGCACAGGAGAGACTGGAGGAAGCACAGGAGGCGCTGGAGGATGCAAGGGAGAACTATCAACTGGCCCTTTTGACGGAGGCGCTCAAAGAATCTGATATTCGTGACGTGAGTGGAGGCGTGTCTGTCTCTGCCTACAGAAGGAAGATTACCGATCTATGGAATACCATTTTCGCGGCAGAAGATGAGATAGAGCCTTTGCAGAAAAAGGAGGCTGAGCTGGAAGCCGCAATAAACGCATATAAGACTCAGGAGAGTTATGAGTCCAGTCTGGATACTGGCGCTTCCCTTCGGTTGCCCGCGGCGGAGAAAGCCAAGGAAAACGCTCTGGAGGCTTTGCGGGCTATGGAAACGGCTTTGGATGCAGCAACAACACATTATAACGCTATAGTTGATTCTGTATCTGCGGGAGATGCAGATAAGAAAGCGGCGGAGGATGCACTGAAGAAGGCCAAGGAGAACCATACCAATGCGGTCAATGCATACAATACTGCGGTGACCAACTATAATAATGCAGTACAGGAGAAAAATAATAGAGATGCCAGCCCGATTCATGCAAATTTGAACAATGGAATAGCTGCTTTTGAACTGGAACTTGCAACCGTCAAGAAAGACCTGGAGGCCGCTACAGCAAAAAAGACAGAGGCGCAAAATGAGCTGGAGTCCCTGGGTGTCACTATTGGGACAGCAAAAAATTTTGACGATATGTTGGATGCTATCGCTAAGGCCCAGAAGGCAGTGGATAAGGCCCAGGAAGAGGTAGATGAGCTGACGGCGAAGAGTATCGGAGCCACTATTACCGCCGATATTGCCGGCACGGTTACCGCCATCAATGTGACGGCGGGTAATAATACTTCTGCTGCCATGCCGGTAGCGGTGCTTCAGCCGGAGGGCAAGGGCTATACCATGAGCTTTTCCGTCACCAACGAGCAGGCCAAGAGACTGTCCGTTGGGGATCGGGCGGAGCTGGTGAATTCCTGGTGGTATGATGATGTGGAAGTGGTTTTGGAGAGTATCAAGCCGGATCCCCAGGAGCCCGGCAAGAAAAAGAGGCTGACCTTTACCGTTACAGGAAGCGTGACGGCAGGTCAGACCCTGAATGTATCCGTGGGACAGAAGAGCGCCAACTATGATTTGATCGTACCCAACAGCGCCATCCGGGAGGACAGCAACGGCAAGTTCATTCTGATCGTGGAATCCAGGCAGACACCTCTGGGAACCCGGTATACTGCCGCACGTGTGGATGTACAGGTTTTGGCCAGTGACGATAATCAGTCGGCCATCAGCGCAGGACTCAGCGGTTATGAGTATGTGATCACCACATCCACAAAGCCTGTGGAAGCCGGAAAACAGGTGAGGCTGACAGACAATAATTAGTGCGGTGGAAACGAGGCGGGCAATGAAGAAAATTATACTTGGAATCAGCGGAGGGATATCCTTTCTTTTCTTTCTGATTCTGCTGTTCATAGGGGGGCATCTGGCGAAGGCCCAGTCCTCCCAGCAGATGGCGGAGCGGTGGAGCGATAAAAAGGATGTGGCGCAGGTCAGCTGTTTCTTCTCCGTAAATTCAAAAATCACCCAGGATCAAATCCTGGAGTTTGAGCACAGCATAGATAAGGCCCTGCAGGATGCCTCTGTGGTTCAGGAGGCGGAAAATCCATCCGCCAGATTGTGGGTGGATGCCTACAGTGCGGACGGCAAAGTCACGCTTTCCACAGACAGAGGCAGTGTGGAAGCGGATGCCATAGGAATTGGAGGAGATTTTTTCCTTTTCCATCCCCAGGAGCTTCTCAGCGGAGGATATTTTTCAGGCAATGATTTGATGCAGGATTATTGTGTCATCGATCAGGATACGGCCTGGCAGCTCTTCGGTTCCAGCGACGTGGCCGGCATGATGGTTTATATCGGTGAGGTTCCCCACATTGTCACCGGCGTTATACAGAGGCCTCAGGGCCGCCTGGAGGAGGCGGCAGGCCTTGACGGTACGCTGGTATATGTGTCCTACCAGACTCTTGAGGAGCTGGGGACCAGCAACGGAATCAATCATTATGAGATTGTGATGCCCAGCCCCATTACAGGATTTGCCTATAATTATGTAAAGGAACAGCTGGGGAGATCCGAGAAGGAAGTGGAGGTGGTGGAAAACACCAGCCGGTATTCTCTGGTCTCCAGGCTGAAGCTGATTCCGGAGTTCGGAACCCGGTCCATGAACGGGAAAGCCATTATTTATCCCTACTGGGAAAATATTGCCAGAGGATACGAGGATATACTGGCAGTGATTACGTTTTTCGAAGCTCTTTTTCTGGCCTATGCCCTGATTCTCGGGCTGGTGTTTTTCGGTATCTGGTGGAAGCATAAGGGCTGGACGCTGCGTGACGCATGGCTCAGGGTAAAGGATAAGGCGGAGCGCCGAATGGAGCTTTCCAGAGCCAGGCACAAGGCAAAGAAGGGAGATACGCAGGA
Organism: uncultured Lachnospiraceae bacterium; assembly: GCA_947177445.1. Lineage (GTDB taxonomy): Bacteria > Bacillota > Clostridia > Lachnospirales > Lachnospiraceae > Acetatifactor. The sequence continues at coordinate 37,228 of CAMWUL010000018.1, forward strand.
GCTGGAATTTCTGGAGCTGACGGCGAAGCCGTCCCGAAAGAAATCCGGTTCCGGAAAGAGGCCTTTCAGCAGGATTGGAAAATCTGCGAAAACCGGAAAGTCCGGACGGTCCGGTAAACCCGGAAAAAAAGAGAAAGCCGGGAAGGCGGAAGGCGGCAGCGGCGCTTTGGATGCGGCTGACATATTGGATTTAGAGGATTTGGAGAATGCAGAGGATTGACTGCGCAGATGAATGCCCGTCTATGGCGGGCGGGGAGGTAATTATGAAAAAATGGATTCGAAAAGGATTGTGTCTGTTCCTGGCGGCGGTAATGACAGCCGGGCTTTGCGCCTGCAGCGGAGGGGCGGATACTGACGATGGGGGTAAAAAGGGATCAGATACTTCCAACGCGGCCCTGGCCAAGGAGAATGTCTATAAGCTTCAGGAAATCAGCATGCCGGAGCTGGTAGATGAAAACAACGGTTCCGTAAATGTCTGGGGAGGGATTTTCCAGGACGGAAAGGTTTACTTTTTACTCCAGGTGTATAAAACCAACAGCCGGCAGGACTTTCGGCTGATGACCATAAATGCGGACGGGACGGATATGCAGTTTGTTTCGCTTCAGATGTCTGGTGACAAAGAGGGAGACCAGCAGGATCCCGGAGACAGCCAGGAGCCTGCGACAGATCAGACGGGGCCCGATGACGGTTCTCAGACGGACCAGCCTGCGTCTGAGGACAGCCCGGAGTCAAATACGGACATCGCGACGGAGCCGGGATATGAGGCCAATCCTTCCAATATTTATGAGGATATTTATTTTAATAATATGGTTCTCGCGGACGGCGGCATGGTGTATGGCGTAAAGCAGTGGTATTATCAGGATTATTCCGATCCGGAAAATCCCGTCAGCGAGGACCGGCAGTTTCTCTGCTGCTGGGATGGGGAAGGCAGGCTTGTGTGGGAGAAGGAGCTGGAGCCGTTTGCCACAGAGGATGAGTGGGTTTATCTGAACCAGATCGTGAAGGCCTCGGATGGCGGTCTGACGCTTTTGCTCAACGGTGATAAGGCATATAAGATGCATATGGACGCAGAGGGTAATCTGTCGGAGAGAGAGGAGCTTTCGGAGGAAACCAGCGCTGTGCTGTCCAATAATCAGTACATGATCCCCCGCAGAGACGGAACTTTTATTTTGATTTATTCTTCCGAGGATGATTGGACCAAGCAGTTTATTGCGGACTATGATCTGGAAAACGACAAGCTGGGAGAAGCGGCGGAGGTTCCTTCCTCTCTGGTCTGGAACGGATTACCGAATGTGGCGGAGGGAATGGACGCTGATCTGATCTACTGCAGCAGCGACGGCATATATACCTTCAACGCAGGAGATACGGAGAGCAGGATCAAGATGAATTACATCAATTCGGATCTGTATATCTCTGACTTCAGTGCCATGGTGGAGCTGGGATCGGAATCCTTTATGGGAGTTTTCCGGGACAATTACGAGGAAGGCTTAAAGCTGGGACTGTTTAACTATGTGGATCCTTCCACCATCGCCGATAAGGCCGTGCTGGTTCTGGCAGGAAACTCCTTAGGCGGTAATATTAAGCGCCGGGTGGTGGAATATAACCGGGCCAGCGACCAGTACCGGATTGTGGTGAAGGAATATTATAACTACATCACCTATGATGACTATGAGGCCGGTATCACAAAGCTGAACAATGATATCATCACAGGGCAGATGCCGGATATTCTGCTGACATCTGAGCTGCCCATGGACAATTATATTGCCAAGGGCTGGATCGCGGATATCAATAAGCTGATCGAGAATGATGAGGAGCTGTCCCAGGTGGAATTTCTGCAGAACGTATTCGATGCATTTTCCAACGACGGAAAGCTGTATTATGTGGTGCCCGGATTTTCTGTGAATACTGTGATCGGAAAGACTGCTCTGGTGGGGGACCGGGAGAGCTGGACCATGGCCGATATGCAGCAGGTGCTTGCCTCTATGGGAGAGGGTACCAGCGCTATTGGAAATGTCACTCAGGCAGAGTTTATGAATATGGTCATGCGGTACTGCGGAAATGATTTTGTGGATGTAAGCACGGGAAAATGCTCTTTTAATACATCGAACTTTATTGAAATGATGGAGTTTGCAAAGACCCTTCCCCAGGAGTACGATCAGGATGAGTGGAATGCTTATTATGACAATTATGATTCTCAGTACAGGGAAGACAGGACGCTGCTGAGCCAGATCTACATTTATTCCGTTTCAGGCTTGAATAATTATATCAACGGATACTTCGGAGAACCGGTGAGCTTTGTGGGCTTCCCTACAGAGAGCGGCAAGGGTTCCTATATAGAGCCTGATTATAATACCTTTGCCCTGTCTGCCCGGTCCAAAAATCTGGATGGAGCCTGGGACTTTGTCCGCTATTATCTCACGGACGAATATCAGAAGGAGACAGGAAACATGCCCGTGAACAAGGCGCTGTTCCTGGAGAAGGCCCAGGAGGCCTTACAGCGGCCCTATTACATCGATTATGATACCAAGGAGAAGGTGGAGTATGATGATACCTTCTGGATGAATGGCGAGAAGATCAAGCTGCCTCCCATGAATCAGGAGCAGATCGATCAGGCCACGGAATTTATCCAGTCCGTGGACAGGAGAGGATACAACAACTCAGACATTTTAAATATTATCAACGAAGAGGTGGAGGCCTTTTATTCGGGACAGAAATCCGCTCAGGACGTAGCGGACGTAATTCAGAGAAGAGCCCAGCTTTTTGTAGACGAAAACAGATAGAGCCGTCAAAAAAGAAGACTTTCCGCTTCGGCGGAGAGCCTTCTTTTGCCATGTATGGAAAAGGAGATTTCCTAAGCTGTCTTCAGAGAGTCAGGGAGATTCCTACTCTGGCCAGATGGTTTTCCAGAGTCAGCTCCTGACCGTGATCCCGAAGCCACTGCTTCCGAACCCGGTAATCCGGCATCACCCGGGCTACCATATCCCAGAAGTCTTTCGAGTGGTTCATATGAGTCAGGTGGCACAGCTCATGAACCACCACATAGTCCAGGATTCCGGGCGGGGCGAAGATAAGCCGATAATTAAAGGAAAGGGTTCCACGGGAGGAACAGCTGCCCCAGCGGGTCTTCTGATCCCGGACGGTGACGCTGGTGTATACTCCGCCGGTGATCCGGTGAAAATGGGCCACGCGGCTTTCCAGCACGGCCCGTGCGTTGTCCCGATATCTTTGTTCCAGTGCGGCCAGGCGTTTTAACTCGGCATTTGTAAGGTGGGGGGACATAAGCTCAGCTCCTTTCGGAAGTGTATTGTTTATCCACTTCAATTACTGCACAGAATCCGGGGTCTTCCTGCCGGATGCGCTGACTGATGACCTGGATCAGCTCGGCGTCCTGCAGAGGAAAATCGTAGGGCGCTGCCACGTCGAAGATCAGGTTTGTGTGGGTGGGGCCTGCGACGATCCGGAAGTCGTGCATGGTAAGCCTGGGACTGATCTCTTCCAGATAGCCCTGTACCAGAGATTTCAGCCGATTGGTTTCCTCATCGTTGACGCAGACGGGATCCATATGGATCACGGCGTGACAATCCAGAGTGTCCCTCAGCTGATGCTCGATCCCGTCGATCATATCGTGGAGGGTCAGGATATTTCCGTCTGCAGGCACCTCCGCATGAAGGGAGATCAGGATTCGCCCGGGACCGTAGTTGTGGACGATCAGATCATGGATTCCAAGCACATTCTGGTGGGACATGACGATTTCGTTTACCTGCCGCACAAATTCTTTGTCCGGAGCCTGGCCCAGCAGGGGACTGATGGTATCCTTGGCGGCGTTGAAGCCGGTCCAGCAGATAAAAAGTCCCACCAGCACGCCGCACCAGCCGTCGATGTGAAGGCCGGTAAAATGGGCGGTGAGTGTGGCGGCCAGCACCAGGGTGGTGGCCAGGGCATCGCTGAGAGAGTCTGCGGCTGTGGCCAGCATGGCGGCGGAGTCCAGTTTTTTGCCCAGACGGCGGTTGTACAGATACATATAGCATTTTACCAGGATGGAGACGGCCAGAATGATCAGGACTACAGGCGAAAAGGTCAGCTCCTCCGGGCGGAAAATCTTGGCGGCGGAGCCCTGGATCAGCTCAAAGCCCATGAGCAGAATGATCACTGCCACTAAAAGTCCGGAGATATATTCGATGCGCCCGTGTCCGAAGGGGTGGTCAGGATCCGGCTTCTGTCCTGCCATCCGGAAACCGATCAGGGTGATGATGGAGGATCCGGCGTCTGAAAGGTTGTTGAAGGCATCGGCGGTGACGGCGATGGAATGACTGAAGAATCCTGCCGCAAATTTTCCGGCAAACAGAAGGAGATTCAGCCCGATGCCCAGGGCGCCGCACAGTACGCCGTAGGCCTGGCGCACATGGGGATTTTTGGTATCCCGGTGATTTTTAATAAAAAGCCTTGCAAATAAACGGATCATAATTGTCTCCTTCGGGGCGCTTGATGTTTTTGCAGTCATGCTATAGTTTAACGGGTCTGAAAGGAAAAAACAATGGGATTATTCACAAAAAAAGCCTCTGTGGATTTTACAAAGGGGGATATTGTTGCCGGTCTGGTGAAATTTTCCGTGCCGTTGATGATCGGAAATCTGCTTCAGCAGTTCTATAATATAGCAGATACCCTGATCGTGGGACGTGTTCTTGGCAAAGAGGCGCTGGCTGCTGTGGGATCGGCCTATACCATTATGGTGTTTCTGACCTCCATCCTGCTGGGGCTGAGTATGGGGAGCGGGGCTTTTCTATCTATCCAGCACGGCAGACAGGACCGGGAAAGCTTTGCAGGCGGTAATTTTATGTCCTTTGTGCTGATCGGGGCGCTGGCTGCTGTCATGAATGGGGCGGTATACCTGGGGATGGATGGAATCCTTGGACTTTTGCAGATTCCCCGGGAGGTTTACGGGGACATGCGTTCTTATGTGGAGGTGGTGTACGGCGGGATCATGGCGGTGTTTTTGTACAATTACTTTGCAAATTGCCTGCGGGCCGTGGGAGATTCCTTGACACCGCTGATATTTCTGGGAATTTCGGCGCTGCTGAATGTGGGGCTGGATGTGCTCTTTGTGGCGGTGCTGCCCTTTGGAATCCGGGGGGCGGCGGCAGCCACCGTGATTTCTCAGTATGTATCGGGAATCGGGATATGGGTCTATACCTGGAAAATGGTTCCCGTATTTCGGTTTGAAAAAAGTCAGATGAAATTTCGCAGGAAGATTCTGAAAAGTATTTTAAGTCTTTCCGTGCTGACCTCTCTCCAGCAGTCCATCATGAATTTCGGCATATTGATGGTACAGGGCCTGGTGAACAGCTTTGGAACAAATGTGATGGCGGCGTTTTCCGCGGCTGTGAAGATCGATACCTTTGCCTATTCGCCGGTACAGGATTTCGGAAATGCCTTTTCCACCTTTGTGGCCCAGAACCACGGGGCCGGGGAAAGGGAAAGGATCCGCACGGGAGGCAGGAAGGCTGTGCTGGCGGTTCTTCTGTTCTGCGGTGTGGTGAGTCTGGCGGTGGCCGTCTGCGCGCCCGTGCTTATGAGGATATTTGTGGAGGATCATCTGGTGGTGGATATCGGCACGAAATATCTGCGCATCGAAGGCACATTCTACTGCCTGATCGGGTTTTTGTTCCTTTTTTACGGATATTTTCGGGCGGTGGAGAGACCTGTGGTCTCCGTGGTGCTCACGGTGGTGTCCCTGGGCACCAGAGTGGCGCTGTCTTATATGCTGTCGGGAATTCCATCGATAGGGTATGTGGGCATCTGGGTCAGCATCCCGGCGGGCTGGATTCTGGCAGATCTGGCCGGAGTATACTTCCTCGGAAAAAAGAGAGGTACTTTTCACGGGTAGGGGCCGCGAGGTGTTTGCGTGCGTATTTTGCACGCAAAACCCGAGACAGCACGCGCCAATCGCTTGCATATATCAGACCTCGGCTGTATAATACAGATAGTATCTGTCAAATAGATTAAAGGAGCAGAAACGTTCCTGCGTTTGGCGTGGAAGGAGGCAGCGGATGAGCTTTGAAGTGTTGAAGGAAGAAGAGGGAAGGGTGGTTTCCAAGCTGTATTCTTATACCTATGAGGAATACGAGGATGAGGACAAAGGACCGGGAACCATGGCGGAGGATATACTGGCGGATCCTGAGCTTGCAGGCCTGAAGGAGCTGGTGATCGGCGACTGGGGAGGCGCGTGGGAGAACAGCTGTCAGGAGCTGATCGACGCCATAGTGGAGAAAAAATCCTGTTTTTCCCACATCGAAAGACTGTTTGTGGGAGATATGGACTTCGAGCAGTGTGAGGTGTCCTGGATCATCCAGGGGGATTACAGCAGGCTGTGGAGCGCACTGCCCGGCTTGAAGGAGTTGACTGTCAAGGGAAGCACGGACCTGGAGCTTGGACAGATTGAGCATCCGCAGCTGGAGTCGCTTACCATTATCTGCGGCGGTCTTCCGGAATCTGTGATCCGGTCCATTCAGGAGGCAAAGCTTCCCAAGCTGAAAAAACTGTTGTTGTATGTGGGCGTGGATGATTACGGATTTGACGGAAATGCAGAAACCATAAGGGAGCTTTTGGATAAAGCCCAATTCCCTGAACTGACTTATCTGGGGATCACGGACAGTGAAATACAGGACGAGTTGATCCCGGTGGTGCTTGAGAGCAAGTTTATGGGCCAGATCAGCACGCTGGATCTGTCTATGGGAACACTGACGGATCAGGGCGGAGCCCTGCTGCTGGAGAAGCTGCCTGCATTTCCCAATGTGAAAAAGCTGGATCTGCATTATAACTATCTGTCGAAGGAGATGGCGGAGAAGCTGAAGGGTCTTTCTGCGGAGGTGGATGTGTCTGAGATCAATAAGTCTGACATGTATCGGGGAGAGGTCTACAGGAATGCCATGCTCACGGAATGAGGCGGGCATGTCTTCTGGGAAACCCGGACACTAAGCGGACCATCTATCTGCAACAGGCAGCTGCCCGGACGGGGCTGCCTCTTCTTTTTCTGGACTGGAGGGAGTTTCAGAAGGTGCGGGAGCTGGCTTTGGAGAACCAGTTGTTTTTGAAGGTGGATCCGCCTCTATGGGACAGCTGCCGGCTGGAGGAGCTGGATGCTTTGACGGAGGCGTATAACGCCCGGCTGGAGGAGCTGGCGCACATAGCCCAATCGGGAGGGCATCTGGAATTTTTGAATCATCCTCTGGAGCTTGCGGCGGTTTTGGACAAGCGTGCCTGCAAGGCCAGGCTGGCCGGGGCAGCGCTTCCGGTGACGGAGCTTTTGGAGGGAGCCGGCATATCTGCCCGTGATCTGCTGGAAAGAATGCGGGAGAAAAGGATTTTTCAGGTGTTTATTAAACCGGTAACGGGATCCGGCGCCGCCGGTGTCTCTGCTTTCCGCTGGCAGCCCTCCACGGGGAAAATGGCTCTTTATACCTGCGCTTTGGCGGAAGAGGGCGGCGGTCTGGTGAATACAAAAAAGCTGAGACGGTTTTCCGGCCAGGAGGAAATTTTTTTGCTGCTGGACCGGCTTCTTGGGCTGGACTGCATCGTGGAACGATGGTATGCCAAGGCGGAATACGGGGGCATGTCCTATGATCTGCGGGCGGTGGTTCAGGAGGATCGTGTGGACTTTCTGCTGGGCAGGCTTTCATCGGGCCCCGTCACTAATCTGCATTTGAACAACCGCCCGCTGGAGGTGTCGGCTCTGGGACTTCCCGGAAGGGTGCTGGAGGAAATTCAGGAGCTGTGCCGCCGGTGTATGGCCTGCTGTCCGGGACTGTCCAGCGCCGGAATCGATATCCTTCTTGAGAAGGGTACTCTGAGGCCCAGGATTATTGAAATGAACGGACAGGGTGACCTGATTTATCAGGATATATTTCATGACAATATAATTTACCGCCGGCAGGCGGAGCTGATGAGGCGGTGGCTGGAGAGGCCGTGACATAAACGCCGCCATGCCGGGGCCTTTGCAGTGCGGCATGTTTTTATAGCGGACGGAACTGAAGAAGCGGACGGAATTGAGAAGGAAAATGGGATTCAAAGGGTGGACGGAATGGAAGAAGTGAACGGAACTAAAAGGGATGATGCAGCTGGAGGAACGGAGCAGGAGGTGCCGGTAAGGCTTTTTTCGCCTTCCGGGGAAAAGAGGAAGCCTTCCGTGGATATGACCCGGGTGGTGGGAACCAATGATATTCTGATGATTTGTTTGGACACCCTGCGTTACGATGCGGCGGTGCAGGAGGAAGAGTCCGGAAACACGCCCGTGCTGAACCGATACGGAAAATGGCAGATATGTCAGGCTCCCGGAAACTTTACATATCCCTCCCATCATGCCATGTTTGCCGGGTTTCTGCCCTGCAGGCATGATGCTAAAAATGTGGCGGACAGGGAGACTTTGTTTTTCCCGAAGGCCATCGGTCTGGGAAAGAAGGTTCCGGAGGGAGCCTATGGCTTTTCCGGCAGTACCATTATGGAGGGGCTGGAGAAGGAAGGATATGAAACCTGGTGTGTGGGCGGGGTGGCTTTTTTTGATAAGCGTTCCGACCTGGGAAAGGTTTTTCCGGGATATTTTCAGAAAAGCTGGTGGAACCCTTCCTTTGGCTGTCCCGTAAAAGAGAGCACCAAAAATCAGGTGGATTTTATTCTGAAAAAGCTGTCGGAGGCAGATCCCGGAAAGCGGATTTTTCTGTATTTAAATGTGGATGCCATTCATTATCCGAATTATTTTTATTTGGAGGGAGCCTCCGGAGACAGTCTGGCCAGTCATGGGGCGGCGCTCCGGTATGTGGACAGAGAGCTGGGACGGTTCTTTGAGGGCTGGAAGAAGCTTCGGGGAAGCGCCTTCGTGATCTGCTGTTCAGACCACGGTACCTGCTACGGGGAGGACGGCTGCCAGTTTCACGGCATCAATCACCCGGTGGTAAATACGGTGCCCTACAAACACTTTTTTATCTGAAGGAATGGGATGATATGAATCCTTATATTCAATATATGTACAGCTATCCCCATAAGACCGCTTATCGGCAGATCCGGGCCGATCTGCGGCAATATGTCCATTTCCTGAAGGGCGGCGGGCACGAGCTTTATCTTCATATTCCCTTTTGCCAGGCCAGATGCGGATACTGCAATCTGTTTTCCGTGGCCGCACAGGGGAGAGAGGCCGTAGACCGGTATTTGGATGCAGTAGAACGCCAAAGCGGTCAGTATCGTGAAATTCTCTGGCCCGTCGGGACTTCCTTTTCCGGTCTGACCATTGGCGGCGGGACGCCGCTGTATCTGACAGCGGAACAGCTGGAGAGGATGTTTTGTATTTTAGAGAATCATTTTTCATTTGACAAGGCCCGGGAGCTGGTGGTGGAGACGGCGCCCAATCAGACTACTGCGGAAAAGCTGGCAGTTTTGAAGCGGGCGGGGACTACCAGAATCAGTCTGGGGATTCAGAGCTTTTCGGATGAGGAGCTGACAGTGCTGAAAAGACAGCACAATGGACAGAAGGCCAGAGAGGCCCTGGAGCGGATCAGGGCCTTTGAGTTCCCCTGCGTCAATATGGACTTTATCTATGGAATTCCGGGACAAACCTGTGAAAGTCTGCTGGATTCCCTGAGAGAGGCTTTAGACTATGAACCGGACGAGATATTTCTCTATCCGCTGTATGTAAAGCAGGGAGTAGGCATGGAGCGGGAGGGAGCGGCGCCAAAGCCGGAGGAAGCCTTCCGGCAGTATGAGCAGGGGAGCCGTTTCCTGGCAGATAAAGGCTTTCGACAGGATTCTATGAGACGGTTTGTGAGACGGCGGGGAAAAAGGCGGGCTTCGGAGGAGGCAGAAGATTTCTCTCAAGGGGAGAGGGCTTTTTGCGAGTGCGGTTTCGGCACATCTCTGGCGCTGGGCTGCGGAGGGAGAAGCTATCTTGGAAACCTGCATTTCTGTACGCCCTATGCGGTCACCGGAAGCGGCTGCAGGGCCAGGCTGGAGGAGTATGAGTGCACGGAGGATTTTTCCAGGATCACAAACGGGATTCTGCTTTCGGAAGAAGAGCAGAAGCGCCGCTATGTGATACGCCATCTTCTGATTCGGCCCGGGCTTTTGATTCCACGGTATCGGGAATGCTTTGGAACGCTTCCGCAGGAGGATTTTCCCATATTGGAGGAATGGGTGAAAAAGGGGTTTGCCAGGGCCGGCGGCGACGGTTTTCTGGAGCTGACGGACACAGGTCTGGGGCTTTCGGACTTCCTGGGGCCAAAGCTGATTTCACCTGAAATTCGAAAGGCTATGGATGAGTGGGTATTATGCTGATTGATGCTAAACATATGATATTGTATCGAGGGAGTCTGAAGAGCTGTAATTACCGCTGTTCCTATTGTCCTTTTTCCAAGCATCCCGGATCCGAAAGGGAGCTGGAGAAGGACCGGGAGCAGTGGTTTTCTTTTGTGGAGGATTACCGGGAGAGCGCAGACAGGCTTGGACTGGGCGCACTGATGATAACGCCCTACGGAGAGGCCATGATCCATTCCTGGTACTGGCAGGGGCTGGGCCGGATCAGCGCCCTTCCCGGCACGGATGCCGTTGGAGCCCAGACCAATCTGAGCTTTTCCATAGAGGAAGCTTTGGAGCAATATACGTCGGCAGGAGGAAGGCCGGAAAAATTAAGACTTTGGGGCACCTTCCATCCGGAGATGACCGCGGCAGAGGAGTTTGCGGTCCGGTGCAGCCGTCTTAGAAGAGCGGGAGTGCAGCTATGCGCCGGAAGTGTGGGAGTACCGGAAAACATTGGACTGCTTAAGGAGCTGAAGGCGGCGTTGGCGCCGGAGGGAATCTACCTGTGGGTGAACAGGCAGGACGGCCTGGGGCGGCCATATACCCGGCAGGAGGAAGAGGCGTTTCTGGAGATCGATCCTTATTTTGACAGAGAGCTTACACTGGTGCCCGCCCATAAGGAGCTGTGCCGGGGGAGGCTTTTTGTGGAAGGAAACGGACGGCTTCGCACCTGTAATATCGCTCCGGTCATCAATCAAAGGTCATGCGCAATTTTGCCGGAACGGATACCGGAGCCTGTGTGCAGCCGGAGGTACTGCTCCTGTTACCTTGCCTATGGGGGAAGAGAGGATGAAAGGAGCCGGTCCATATTTGGACCCTATCCGTTGTTTAGAATCCCGCTGGAGGGAAACAAAATTTGATGTTTCCATAAAATGCAGGGTTTTGATTTAAAATAAAATATTTGAAAACGTAAAAGTGATAATTATAGTAAAAATTGCACAAAAAAGACTGTTTAAAATTGCCATAATCAACAATATTAAGGAAACCGGTTAACTAAATCGCGATTGACAGATGTATTCGGAAATGGTATGGTGTAAGTGAAAAGGATGCGCTTCCGAAACCATGTGTGATATATCAGAGAAGAGGAGAATCGTGATATGAGTAAAATAAAGCAGTTTCTGACGGCTTTGCTGATTCTGGCAATAGGTCTGTTTGCAGTTCCCTCCCTGGTGATCCCGGCGGAGGCCTCCGGAGACCGGATCGCAGTGTATGTACAGCTGCCCGGCGACTGGTCGGAGCCTTATTTGTGGGCCTGGAGCGACGACGGCGTAAACGCCTTTGACGCCTGGCCCGGCGGGGAGATGGAGGCGGATTCCGGCAATGAGGGCTGGTATTATTGCTGGATTCCAAAGGATATGACAAATATCATTGTCAGCGCCAATGACGCGGCAGTACAGACCAGCGACCACAAAATTGAAGCCCGCAATGCCTGGGTTACAGTGGAGGATGCGGAGACGGTTACGGTCAGCTATGATCCCCAGACCCAGGGGGACATTCCCGAATATGTGGAAACCTTCCGGGTACACGCCCGGGTGCCGGAGGACTGGACGGAGGCAGGGCTGTGGGCCTGGTCCGCGCCCGATGGCAGGAATGCCTTTGATGCCTGGCCCGGAAAGGCTATGAAGCCTGACGCAAACGGCTGGTATACTGCCAGCGCTCCAGTGTGGATAAACAGCATTATTGTAAACGGAAACGGCGGCGCGGTACAGACGGAGGATATTTCCATTGATCCTGCGGATATCTGGGTTACAGTGTTGGCGGACGGAACCGTTGACTTTACTTATAATGATCCGGACGCGCCGGTGGCAGAGGATATCACTGTCTATGTGAAGGCTCCTTCGGATTGGAGCGAGCCCTGCCTGTGGGCCTGGTCCGCTCCGGACGGCACCAATGCATTTGCCTCCTGGCCCGGAGAAGCCCTGACAGATGCCGGCGACGGCTGGATGTCTCTGAAGGTTCCCGGCTGGATCAACAGCGTTATCGTCAACGGCAACGGAGGAAGCGTGCAGACCCAGGATCTTTCCGTGGAGACAGGCAGGGATGTGTGGGTGGTGGTGACAGACCCGGAGAATGCCCAGGTCACCTATGAAAAGCCTGAGGATGTCTCGGGAGAAGATCAGTCATCTGATGTGAAGGACAAAGAGTCCTCCGAAGAAGAGTCCTCCCAGGAAAACGAAGAATCTGCCTCTCAGGAGCCGGATGCATCAAAAGACCCGGAGGTGTCAAAAGACACAGATGGATCTAAGAAATCCAATGTTCCCCTGATCGCGGGAATCGTGATTTTGGCGGCGGCAGTTCTTGGTGTGGGTGGTTTTGTCTGGCACAAAAAGAAGAAATGATGGAAAGCGGCGCGGAATTTTATATCCGCGCTGCTTTTGAAAAAGGGGCTGTTTTTAAGGGGCACAGGCCCCGGGCCGACGACAGGAAGGAGGAAGCCTGAGTGTTTCGTATTCATTTTGGAAGGTTATCAAAACGTTTTGCCGCCGGGTTTTTATGCCTGACGATGATGGTTTTTCTGCTGGCCGGCTGTTCCCGGCAGGAACAGGAGGCGGATGAGGGTCCGGTGACAATCACCATCTGGCATGATAAAGAGGAAGAGGTGGCGGCTGTGCTTCAGGATGCGCTGAACCAGCTGGCACCGGATATCATAGTGAAGCTGGAGAGAAAGGATGGATTGACGGATTCCCTGAAGATGGTAGGCAATGATCCCAATGCGGCGCCGGATATGTACTTTTTTGCCCATGATAAAATCGGGGTATATGCAGAAATGGGAATTCTGGCCCCCATCACGGAGTTTCTGGAGCAGGATGTGCTGGATGGCTGCATACCCATGACTCTGGAGGCGGCTTCCTACAAGGGTGAGGTCTACCAGCTTCCCCTGTATTTTGAAACATTGTTGTTTATGTATAACCGCCGCTATATGAAGGATGAGGAAGTGCCGTCCACGACGGAGGAGCTGTATACATACATGCAGGAGAATACCCGGGGCGGCCACTATGGATTTGTGGAACAGCACAGTACCGCATATTATGCCGCCGGGTGGCTCCATGCCTTTGACGGCTATATCCTGAAGGAGGACGGGGAACCGGGGCTTGGGGATGAGGCTGTTCTGCGGGCGCTGGAGTATCACAAAAAGTTTGTGGAGCTGATGCCTGTGGAGGGAGAGTATGCTACAGTGAATACACTTTTCCGTGAAGGAAAGGCCCATTCCACCATAGGCGGTCCATGGCTTGTGGCCGCGGTGCGGGAAGCCGGAATCGATCTGGGAATAGCTTCCATGCCGGTGGTGGAAGAGACTGGAAAGCCGATTTCCCCCTATTCCGGCGTACAGGGAGTTCACGTTCTCCGGGTGGCGGCAGAGAAAAAGCACGATGCTGTCAAAAAGGTGCTGGAGGCGCTGGCTGACGACTCTGTGGGAACCTCCATGGCCCGGGCCAGCGGATGTGCGCCTGCCAGAATCAGCTGCTATGATGATCCTCAGGTGGCGGAGGATGATATGGTAATGGCAATGTATGAGACGGCCCAGAATGCGGAGCCCATGCCAAACATGCCTGAGATGGATGTGATGTGGACGGTGGCGGAGAAGCTGCTGGTGGATGTGAATATGAGCGGGAAGGATGTGCGCTCCAGTGCGGAGGACGCCCAGGAACAGGCGCTGAAGCTGATTCAGCAGATGAGGTAGCGGCCTATGAAAAAGAAAAGCAAAAATACATTGTGGGCGTATCTGTGCAGCAGCCCGTCGCTGATCCTGATTTTGCTGATTATTATTTTTCCCATATTGTATACGGCATATATTTCTTTCACCAATATGAATGTATATCATTGGTTTGACTTTGAATTTGTGGGACTGAAAAATTACAGGGATGCTTTGTTTGTCTTTGACTCGGGCTTTCTGTCAGCCCTGCTTCGCACGGTTCTATGGACGGTGGTCAGCATGATACTGCAGCTGGTGATTGCGTTTGTGCTGGCAAGCCTTTTGAATATTCAGAATTTCCGGGGGCGCAGGATCTACAAAACACTTCTGATGATTCCCTGGGCCATGCCGGGATATGTGTCTATTTTGCTGTGGAAAACGGGGATGTTTAATTCTCAGTTCGGTCTGCTGAATCAGTGGCTGGAAAAGCTGGGTATGAATCCGATACGCTTTCTGGCAGGAGATGTGTCTGCGTTTATCTGCTGCAGCGTGGTAAATCTCTGGCTGGCCCTGCCCTTTATGATCATGATCATGGATGGGGCGCTCCAGGCAGTGGACCGCAGCTGTTATGAGAGCGCGGTGCTGGACGGAGCAGGCTGGTTCCAGCGGGCGGTATATATCACGATTCCGGCCATCCGGCAGATCATTGCTCCTTCGGTGCTGATTACGGTATTCACTACATTTAAGCAGTTTGATGTGGTTTATCTGCTCACCTGTCAGTCGGGAGCGCGCACAGGAGCCAATATACACACAATTCTGACCTATGCCTATGAAAATGCGTTTATAACCAATAATTACGGGTACAGCTCGGCGATCTCTATTCTGATTTTTGTGATTTTGATCGGTTTTTCCCTGCTGACCGGCAGAAGGAAAAAGGAGAGGTGATAAAATATGAAGTTGAAAACCTCAAAAAAAATCAGGCGGGGAGCCGGCCATGTGTGTCTTCATGTGTTTTTTACAGGTCTGTGCTTTCTGACGCTGATTCCGGTGCTTTATGCGGTATCCGTTTCCCTGAATGCGGAAAACAGTCTGCTGGGATCAAATTTCCGGTTTATTCCGGAAAGCTTCACTATAAAAAACTATTTGGCGGTATTTACGGATTATCCGGTGATGCTTTGGTTTAAAAACAGTATGATACTGGCGGCGGCGACACTGGCTTTGTCGCTGACTGTGGGTGTCCCTGCGGCCTATGTCTTCTCCAGAAGGCGTTTTGCAGGAAGAAATGCCATTTTGAAGGCTTTGATTCTGCTGTATTCCTTTCCCTCGGTGCTGTCCATGTTTGCCATTTATAAGCTGCTTGGTCCTATGGGACTGGTGGACAACCGGCTGGGGCTGATTCTGATTTATGCCGGTACCATGGCAGTGTTCGCGCTGCTCAACATGAAAGGATATTTTGACTCCATCCCCCAGGAGATCGAGGAGGCGGCGTCCATTGACGGGGCGGGCAGTCTGCAGCTGGTTTCCCGGGTGGTGATGCCTCTGGCCAGGCCCAGTATCCTTGTGACGGCTGTTATGATTTTGATCTATGTTTGGAATGAATATCTGTTTGCAACTACCTTTATGACAGGAGCCGAAAACTATACCCTGGCAGCGGGGCTTTATTCTCTGCAGGCTACGGAGATCAGCGGCAGCTGGCCGGTGTTTGCGGCGGCCTCTCTGGTGATCAGCTTTCCGATTCTGCTGGTGTTTTTTGCCATTCAGAGGTATATGACCTCGGGGCTGACGGCCGGCGGCGTAAAGGGGTAAGAATGAGAAATCGCCTGCGCGGATTTCCCATAGCGTTGCCGCAAAAGACGCGGCATGGAGGTTAATATGAATTTTTCGGCTATCAGACATATTCCCATGTCCCAGGATGCTCATGGAATTGATTCTGCCCGCATTGTGCTGCGGCTGAGGGCAGGGAGAAACGATCTGCGCCGGTGCACGCTGTTTTATGGTGACCGGGCCTGCCGGAGGACTCCGGTGGATTTTTTCTCCGCCCCGATGGAGCTGGAGGCATGGGATCAATGGTTCGACTATTTTCAGATTATTTTAGACAGTCCGTTCAAACGACTGTGCTATTACTTTGAGCTGGACGACGGAAAGAAAACGATACTTTACTATGGAGATTTTTTCAGCGAAAGCCTGGTGGATGACCGCTCCGAATATTATCAGCTGCCCTTTAATCATCCCGGGGATATCACGGCGCCTCCCGGATGGGCGGCGGATGCGGTAGTGTACAATATTTTTCCCGACAGCTTTGCCGACGGGCGGCGCAGCATTTCCGGTCAGGGTGCGGAGAAGGAG
>CAMWUL010000019.1 GCA_947177445.1 uncultured Lachnospiraceae bacterium
CCGGCCTCGAATCAAATGAGAGGCTTTCAAAATATGGTAGAAAACAGAATGAAAGGTGCCAAAGCATACGGGCCGGAGGACATCTGCCGACTCCTGATATCGGCGCTGCATAGATATGGCCGCTTCTTTCGTAAAGGTGATAACAAGAAGCTGTTCTGCCGGCAGACCGGCCTCTGTCAAATATAAAATCCGATTGGTTATAACGGTAGTCTTCCCGGAGCCGGGCCCTGCCAGCAAAAGCAGCGGGCCCTCTCCGTAAGTCACAGCCTGGCGCTGTGCATCGTTCAGTTTTCTCAGATCAGGCATTTTTCAGCATTTCTATTCCTTTCCGGATCCGCCTGAGAGTCTCATCCCTGCCCAGTATCTCCATGATCTCGGTGGCTCCGGCGGGAGTCATCTGCCTGCCGGAAACAGCCGTCCGGATGGGCCACATCACATAGCCATTTTTACAGCCCTTCTCTTCCACATATTGCACAAGCATCTGATACAGTCCGTCATTACTGTAATCCTCCTGCTTTTCCAGCAAAGGAAGGACCTCGGAAAGCACCTCCAGCGACGAGGCCGTATCCGTCTTCATTTTCTTGTGGGTATACATAGCCGTATCATATTCCGGCAGTTCTTCAAAAAAGCTGACCATTTCCAGGATATCAGGAAAAACCTCGATCCGCGTTTTTACCATTGCGGCAATCTTCCTCAGATCAAAGGATTTCGTCAGAGCTTTTTTCAAATAAGGCTCCGCCATCCGGTAAAACACCTCAAAATCCATGGCCTTGATATACTCGCTGTTCATCCAGCGCAGCTTCACAATGTCAAACACCGCCGGAGATTTGCTGATCCTGTGATAATCGAATTCCCGAATCAGTTCCTCCAGTGTAAATATTTCCCGATTGTCCTCTGGACTCCACCCCAGAAGGGCAATATAGTTTATCACAGCCTCCGCTGTAAATCCCTGCTCTATCAGATCCTCAAAAGAAGAATGACCGCTCCTCTTGGACAGCTTTTTGTGATTTTCGTCTGTGATCAGGGGAAGATGCACATAAACAGGAATTTCCCAGCCAAAAGCATCATACAGCCTTACATATTTGGGAGAAGAAGAAAGATACTCATTGCCTCTCACTACATGAGTGATGTTCATCGTATGGTCATCCACCACATTTGCAAAATTGTAGGTCGGATAGCCGTCGGATTTAATCAAAATCATATCGTCAAGCTCGGCATTCTCCACTGTAATATCCCCGTAAAGCTCATCATGAAAGGTGGTAGTTCCCTCGCCGGGATTGTTCTGACGAATCACAAAGGGCTTTCCCGCCGCCAGATTCGCCTGAATCTCCTCCTGGGACAGAGACAGACAGTGCTTATCGTAAATGGTAATTTCCTTTCCCTCCACCACCTCTGTTTTCAGGGAAGCCAGCCTCTCCTTACCACAAAAACAGTAATATGCCTCTCCTTTGTCAATCAATTCCTTGGCATATTTCATATAGATGCCCGTCTTCATCCGTTCACTCTGTACATAAGGTCCATATCCGCCGTCCTTATCAGGGCCCTCGTCATGCTTTAGTCCTGTCTTCTCCAACGTGCGGTAGATAATTTCCGTGGCCCCCTCCACAAAACGCTCCTGGTCCGTGTCCTCGATCCGGAGCATAAAGCTGCCGCCCTCATGCTTCGCAATCAAAAATTCATACAAAGCGGATCTGAGGTTTCCCACATGCATTTTTCCCGTAGGGCTGGGCGCATACCTTGTTCTGATTTTTACCACTGCTTCTTTCATGTCTGTCTTCCTTTACGTTTCTGTTTGTTCTTGATTCCCTTTTTTGTGGATATAATCCATTTCCAGCTTGTATGCCATAAGCCGCAGCAGATAATCCGGCATCTGCCGGTTTCCCAGCTCCCAGTCCTGCACAGTCCTGTATGGAATTCCAAAATAAGCCGAAAACTCTTTGCGGTTCATTCCTGTCTTTGTCCGCATCTCTATCAGTTCTTCCCTTAATCCCATAAAAATCCCCCGGTTTGTCCGCATATATTGATACTTTTCACATCTGCGCCGGAGGCGCTGAGGAAGCGGCACAAAACTCTTTTTTCAGAAATCTCTGTGCCGCCTTATTGCCATTACCTTTGTCTGCCCGAATATTACAGCATTTTTAGTTTGTTGTTGTGTGCGGCAATAAAAATATCCTGTATCTCCTGCTTTGACTTGATATCACTTGCAAGCTTTACGCACTCGTGCAGATTCCTTGAAAGATCCAGGTGTCCTTCCGCCACACGGCGAATGCTGACACTGATTTCATTTTCAAGAGTCAATTCTACCTTTGTGACTCTTATGTCAAGAATGTCTGTCTTCTTCTGCAGATTCTGCACATCCTCCCTCAGACCCTGTACATCTCCCTTCAGGTCCTGCACATCCTCCTGCATTCCCTGTACATCTCCCTTCAGGTCCTGCACATCCTCCTGCATTCCCTGCACATTCTCCTTCAGGTTCTGCACACCTCCCTTCAGGTCCTGCACATCCTCCTTCACTCCCTGCATCTGCATCAAGAGCCGGTCCAGTTTTTCGCTGTCTGTCATACTGTATCCTCCTTAAAATTATTTCTTTGATACAGTCATTATATCGTATAAGTTTTATTTTGTCTACCCGTTTTATACTAAAAACCACAAAAAATATTCAACCGGCAGTGATACGGAAGCCTCCCGTGAAATCAATACACATTTTTTATTCTTCCGCCCCTGCCATAAGCAGCTTCTCCACGATATCGTTGGAGCCGTTCTCCGTGGCATAGTATAACGCCGTGTGACCCTGCTCGTCCGCATATGTAACGTTTGCACCGGCCTCCAGCAAAATTCCCGCCACATAATTATTGCCTTCTTGGGCGGCAATAATCAGCGCCGTCTCTCCATCCTCGTTGCGTTCGTCTATTCCGGCTCCATGCTCCAGAAGCTTTCGCACAAGATGCTCGTTTTCATTTTTTGCCGCCAGATGAAGCGGGCCATTGCCGTACCGTCCCCGAATGTTCACATCCGCACCGGCCTCCAGCAGGATTTCTGCGATCAGGATATTATCGCCTGCTACTGCCACGGCCAGAGGCGTCATCTTCTCGTCATTGCGGGCATTTACATCGAGGCCGCCCTTTTCCAGCATAGCCTTCACCACCTCACCCTGACCGTTTCTGCAGGCCTGGTGAAGCGGCGTATTGCCAAAAGAATCTGCGTTTCCTCCTCCCTCTTCCGACAAACTTTCAATCAGCTGAACCATTCCCAGGGCATTGGCATAGTCCAGCGCCGAACGGCCATTATTATCCTTTACGGAGGTATCGGCCCCGGCTTGGGCAAGATATTTTGCGGCTTCCGCCTTTCCGGCCTCCACGGCATAGATCAGGGGCGTCTTTCCCTGTCTGTCCGTGGCATTGATATCTGCGCCTGCATCTGTCAGAAGTCCGATGATCTCTTTATTCCCGGAAACCACTGCCATATGGAGAGGCGTAACGCTTTCATTGGAGCACAGGCTTACGTCTGCCTCCTGTTCAAGAAGCAGCTTCACAATATCCCGGTATCCCTTTTTACACGCATAATGAAGCGGCGCAAAGCCCATTTCATCCACTGCATTGACATTGACGCCTCCTCTTTTCAGAAACGCCAGAACCACTCCCTTTTGTCCGTTTTGACATGCTTTCAATAATAACTTATCCATTTATACCTCCCTGGGCACGGCTTCTTTGGCCTGTGCCTTAAACTTAGCCACTTCCTTTGCCGCCTGGGCAATGGGGATATTGGTTCCGGCTCCGGCTATACAGCCCCCCGGACAGGCCATCCCCTCAATCAGGCAGCCGTTTTTCCTGCCCGCCTTGGCCAAAAGAAGCATTTTTTTACACTCCGCAAGACTCTCCGCATGCTCGATCTTCACTTCCGTGCCGGGATAATAAGTCTTGATACAATCTTCAATGGCACTGGCCACGCCTCCCGCCACCCCGTAGCCGCGTCCGGCTCCTGTGGCGTCCTCCATCTCGTCCATGGCCCTGATCTCTTCCAGCAGGATCCCCTTTGCCTCAAACATTCCCGTCAATTCTTCAAAGGTAATGACGAAATCCACATCTGACCTTATGGTTCTGCGGCTGGCCTCCAGCTTTTTGGATGCGCAGGGCCCGATAAACACTACAGATGCATCGGGGTGATCCTGCTTAATGATCCGGGCCGTAGCCACCATGGGAGTCAGCTCGTTGCTGATCTTATCAATGGTCTCAGGGAACAAATGCTTGGCCATAACAGACCAGGAGGGGCAGCAGGAGGTCAGTGCAAAGGCCTGATTACCGGATACCACCTCCTTTACATAATGCTCCGCCTCTGCCATACATCCCATATCGGCACCTATGGCGGTTTCATAAACATCCGCAAAGCCCAGCTCCTTTAAGGCGGTCTTAAACATATCCGGCGTCACCTTGGGTCCGAACTGTCCTACAAAGGCAGGGGCCACCTGAGCTATAATTTTTTTCCCGGACTGCATGGCCCGGATCAGCTGAAAGATCTGGGATTTATCCGCAATGGCCCCGAAGGGACAGCTGACCATACACTGGCCGCAGGAAACACAAATATCGTTATCAATATACGCCCTGCCGAAACGGTCCGACTTGATGGCATCCACGCCGCAGGCCGCCTTACAGGGACGCTCCTTATGGCAAATGGCATCATATGGACATACTGCTTTACATTTCCCGCACTTAATGCACTTTTCCTGATCGATCACAGACTTTCCGCCCTTCATGGTGATCGCTCCCCTGGGGCATACGCTCTGGCAGGGGTGCGCCACGCATCCCATACAGGCATTGGTGATCTCATAATGATCCTCCGGGCAGGCATTACAGGCGGAGGGTATCACCTGCATCAGCGGCGGCTCGTAATATTTTTCATCAATATTGCTCTCCTCCAGCCCCTGGGTCAGATGTCCCGGATGCTCCCGGTTCTCCGGCCTCAGACTCATTCCCATAGCCAGGCGCAGGCGCTCCCGGATAATGGCCCGGTCCCTGTACACGCTGTCCCAGAATTCTGACTCCTCATAGTCCACGATTTTATAGGGAAGAGCCTCCATGTCATCCTTCAGATTCTTAGAATGGTAGGCCAGGTTGGCAACCTCCTTGAAAACCCTTCTCCGTTTCTGCCTGACGGGGGTATCTATTCCTCTCATACCGCTCATAGTTCTATTTCCCCTTCCCAAGGACTTTTCATAGTCCTCTATGTTTATCCTCAAACCATTTTACGATCCCAATGCTGCCAGCAGGCTTCCGATCTGGAAAACAGCCACTGCCGCCAGCCAGGCCAGAAGCACCTGAAAAGCGATCATTCCCATGGTAAATTTCCAGGAGCCGCTCTCCTTTCTGATGGTTGCCACCGTGGCCACGCAAGGCACATACAGCAGGCAAAACAGCATCAGACAATAGGCATTCAGTGGTCCAAAAGCAGGATTAATGCTTTGGATATTGGATACAATGGCCGCCATTCCCGCATCCGAATTGGCGTTGGCCACTCCGAAAAGCACCGCAAAGCTGGATACTACCACCTCCTTGGCGGAAATGCCCGACACCAGCGCCACGCCGATCTGCCACATACCAAGTCCTGCAGGAGCCAGCACCGGCACCAAAAAGCGCCCGATCATTGCCCCGAAGCTGCCGGACGGATCCGATACCTGTCCTGATGTGCCAAAATTCAAAACAAACCATATGACGATGGAAGCAATAAAAATGGTGGTTCCCGCTTTTTGCAGGTAATCCTTTAATTTATTCCACACATAAATGCGGATGGTCCTTGCGTTGGGACGCTTATATTCCGGAAGCTCTATCAGCAGAGAATCATTGATTCTTCCTTTTTCCAGGCCATTGACTGCAAGGGCCACCAGAATCGCCGTCCCCATACCGATCACATACATGGAAAATGCCGCCAGTGCCGGATTCTTGGGAAAAAACATTTCCGAAAATAATACATAAATCGGCAGCCGGGCAGAGCAGGACATAAAGGGTGTGACCAGCATGGTCTTGCGCCGGTCATGCTCCGTCTCCAGCGCCCTTGTGGCCATAATGGCAGGCACCGTACATCCAAACCCCAGAATCATGGGCAGGAATGCCTTTCCCGATAACCCGACTCTGCCCATGACAGAGTCCATCACATAGGCCACCCGGGACATATATCCGCTGTCCTCCAGCACTGCAAGCGCCAGAAACAAAATAAATATATTGGGAATGAAGGTAAGGATTCCGCCCACACCGGCAATAATTCCGTCCACCAAAAGAGATTCCAGCCATCCGGACACCCCGATGCTCTCAAGCCCTGCTGCCGCGCCCTCTGACAGCAAAGACAGACCTTCCTCAAAAATTCCCTTCAGCGCATCCCCCACCGTAAAGGTCAGGAAAAACACCAGACACATGATCAGTAAAAATATGGGGATCCCCCACACCGGATGCGTCAGCAGCCTGTCTATCCTGTCCGTGGCCGCCGCCTTCCTGCTTTTATGAAACAATGTCTCTGCCATCACCTGCTCGATATAGGCATATTTACACTGTATAATCTCTTTCTCATAGCTTCTGTCCACGATATCTGAAGAAGAAGGATGCTCCTGCTTTATCTCCTCATCGTCCTCCAACAGCTTGATGGCATGCCAGCGCACGGAGGAATGAGAAGGATCGCCTGCCTGCATCACCTTGGACAGTGCGGCGATTTTTTCCTCGATTCGGGAAGGATAATCCAGAATAAACTCATCCATTCCTTCCTCGTAGTGATGAATCACAGCATGGAGCAGTATATCCAGGCCGGTGCGCTTTGCCGCCGACACGGGGACCACCGGCACATTTCCCAGCATCTCCGGCAGACGGTGCATGTCGATCTCCATGCCCCGCTCCTTCACGATATCCATCATATTCAGCGCTATAACCACCGGCTTTCCCAGCTCCAGCAGCTGAAGGGTCAAATATAAATTCCTTTCCATCGACGACGCATCCACCACATTGATAATCACATCAATCTCATCATCCATGGCGCACTGCCTGGTGACCTTCTCCTCAATGGTATAGCAGGTCAGAGAATAAATTCCGGGAGTGTCGATCAGCGTGATTTCCGTATCCTCGTATTTTGCGGCTCCTTCAAAACGCTCCACCGTCACTCCAGGCCAGTTGGCCACCTTCAGCCTGGAACCTGTCAATGCATTAAACAGCGTAGTCTTGCCGCAGTTGGGATTCCCTATACAGGCTGCATTAATGTGCTTTTTCTGTTGTGCCTTACTCATACCTGCTCCTCTGCGCCTGTCTCTTTAATCCCGATATTGGATGAAATATGCTTCCCCAGAGCCAGCCTGGTCCCTCTCACCTGTATGATCAGCGCACCTTTTCTCTTCCGGTTCAGAATTGTTACCTCCGTTCCGTCATTCAGTCCCAGCGCCTGAAGCCGCCTCGTAATCCCCGGCTCCACGGACAGCCCTTCTATACAATAGCTTCTGCCCTTCTCCGCCTCATACAATGTCATGCTCCCGTTCCTTCTTTCGTGAATCTCTTTCTCACACCCGGCAGATGTATTATACCTCGTATTTCCCATGCCCGTCAACCGGGGCGCACCTGTCCGTTCCCGCAAATGACATATTTATAGGAGGTCAATTCCTTCAGCCCCATCGGCCCCCTGGCGTGAAGCTTTTGCGTACTGATACCGATCTCTGCCCCGAAACCAAATTCAAAGCCGTCGGTAAACCGGGTGGAAGCATTCCAGTAGACGCAGGCCGCATCCACCTCCTGTAAAAACCGCTCCGCCGTCCCGGCATTTTCCGTTATAATACAGTCGGAGTGCTTCGTGTTATACCGGTTGATATGATCAATGGCCTCTTTTACCGAATCCACCGTCTTTATGGATAAGATATAATCCAGATATTCCCTGCCGAAATCCTCCTCGGCGGCAGGTATACAGCCTGTCAGCACTTCCCTTACCCCTTCGTCCCCCCTCAGCTCCACCTGCTTTGGCGCAAGAACCTCCGCCAGCCTTGGAAGGAAGACTTCCCGGATGTCTCTGTGCACTACCAGTGATTCGCAGGCGTTGCATACGCCGATCCGCTGAGTCTTTGCATTGAAGACGATCCTGGCCGCCATATCCGGATCCGCGTCCTTATCCACATAGATATGACAATTACCGGTACCGGTTTCAATGACGGGAATGGTGCTGTTTTCCACCACACTTTGTATCAGACGTTCACTTCCCCGGGGGATCAGCACATCTACATACTCCTTCAGCTTCATAAATTCCACGGTAACGCTCCGGTCCGAATCTGCGATCAGCTGCAGGGCATCCTCCGGGATTCCCAAAGCTCCCAAAGCCTCCCGCAGCACCCCCACAATCGCCTGATTGGATTGAAGGGCGTCGCTGCCTCCCTTCAAAATCACCGCATTTCCCGTCTTAAAGCACAGCCCGAAGGCATCCGCCGTCACATTGGGCCGGGCTTCATATATGATACCCGCCACCCCCAGGGGAACTCTGATCTTTTGTATCTGCAGCCCGTTGGGGCGGCTGAATTCCTCCATACACTCCCCCAAACAATCCGGAAGCTCTGCCACCTGGCGGAGTCCCTCTGCCATGGACCTGATCCGCTCTTCGTTCAGCATCAGCCGGTCCAAAAGCCCCGGACTCATACCGCTTTCCTCCGCAGCCCTCATGTCTCTCCGGTTTGCCTCCAGAATATCCGCCGTGTGACTTAACAACGCCTCCGCTCCCGCAAGCAGCCCTTTATTTTTCTCCTCTGCCGTCAATCTCTGAAGCGCCGGTTTTACCGCTGCCGCCGCTCTTCCCATGGCCTTTAGATCCGTCATTTATTTCCTCCCTGTCCTATACACAGATCACCTGATACGGCCTGATATCCTTCGGATCCCAGGGAATTTCCTCCACCATCTGACAGGAAAATCCCACTCCAATGGTTCTTAAGCAAAGAGCTTCCTTTTCCGCCAGATACCGGTCATAAAAGCCTTTCCCGTAGCCCAGTCGGTTTCTTTGCCTGTCAAAGGCAGCACCGGGCATCAGCATCAGGGTTCTGTTCATTTTTTCCGCTTGATATTCATACCTGGGCGCACTCTCCACAGGCTCCAAAATGCCCCGATACCCCGGCCTCAGATCCGCCGCGGACCGGATCCTGTAAAACTCCATAACAGGCGCAGGCTTCTCAGATGCTCTGGGCATATATACAGCCTTTCCCAGCCGCAGGGCCTCCTGCCAGATTCCCCCGGTATTGATCTCGCTTCCGAAGCTTACAAAGCACAAAATATCCAGGGAGCCGTAAAACCACTGATGGCCCAGGATCCGTTCCGTCAAAAGCACCGCGCCCCTTTTTCTCTGATCCGGTCCCAGCTCTTCCCGCAGCTTCAGGACCCGCTTTCGGATCTCCGCCTTTGTCTCCTTCATCCCTTCTCTGTCCGGCCTCCGTATTTTTCACCCAGGTTCTCCACCGTACCATCCGGCCTCTCAATGGTAATATTGTCCAGCTGGGCCTTCAGATTGTTTCTCACGCTGGCCACATATTCCTTCCGCAGGCGGGCCTGCTCCTCCTTTTCATCCGCTGTCAGTCCCTCTTTCTGAGACTTGTGGTACAATTCATTGATCCGGGCGATCCGCTCTTCCATGTTCATCAATCATTTCCTGCCTTTTCCGTCTTTGCTTCTGCTTAATTTCTGTGAAGCCTTTCCACATATTCCCGCAGATCAAAATTCTCGTCCCTGCCCGCTGTAAACAGGGTTCCCTCCTGCGCTCCGTCCAAAATTCTGTGCAGAACTCCTATGTCCCTGCTGTTTGCAATGACCATGTCCGCACCGGACCTTGTGGCAATCCGGGCGGCAATCAGCTTCGTGTTCATGCCTCCGGTGCCCACAGAGCTGCCCGGGCTGGCCTTTCCCATGTCCAGCAGCTCCTCTGTCAGCTCATCCACCTGCCCGATAAACCGGGCTTTCGGGTTTTTCCGGGGATCATCCGTATACAGCCCGTCTATGTCGGATAAAAGTATCAAAAGATCCGCCTCCACCAGCGCCGCCACAATCGCCGACAGCGTATCATTATCACCGATTTCGATCTCATAGGTGGCCACCGTATCATTTTCGTTTACCACAGGGATTGCCCCCAGGCGAAGCAGCTCCGAGAATGTGTTATGAGCGTTATAGCGGTTTAAATCGTCCACAATGGTATTTTTGGTCATCAGCACCTGAGCCGCCACCTGATTGTACTCGGCAAACAGCTTCTGATAGGTCATCATCAGCCGGGCCTGTCCTACGGCGGAGCAGGCCTGCTTTACCGCCATGGCGCTTTCACCGTCTCCGTTTCGGCTGCTGCAGTTTAAAGCCTTCCTTCCCGCCGCAATAGCGCCTGAGGTCACCAGCACCACATCCTTTCCCTGATTCCGGATATCGCTCAGCTCCCGCACCAGCTTTTCCATGCGGATATAATCCATATCACCTGTCTCCGGATGGGTCAGTGAGGAAGAACCTATTTTAACAACAATACGCTTTTTGTCTCTGATCCGTTCTCTTGCAGCATTCATTTTTCCGTATCTCTCCTGTCTGTCCGGCCCGCGCCGTCCATGATAGTATGCTTTATTCTATCCATTTCTCCGAAAGACGTCAACCATCAAATCCGCCGGGGCATATTCCGAGGCAATCATTTCTGCCGCACGAAGACCGTCCATGGCGGCGGAGGTAATTCCGCCGGCATAGCCTGCGCCCTCCCCGCAGGGATACAGACCCCTGATCCGGGACTGCATGGCTTCATCCCGGCAGATCCTTACCGGGGATGAGGTCCTGCTCTCCACGCCGGAAAGAATGGCATCCGGTCTGTCAAAGCCCCTGATCTGCCTGCCGAAGGCTTCTATCCCCTCCACCAGCGCCAGGCTGCACTCCTCCGGCAGAATCCGGCTCACATCCGCCCAGGCGTATGCTCCCTTGCACTGAGGCAGGAATCCGCCGGACTCCTGCCCCGGCCCTGCATCCTCCCGGCTTTCAATCCCCTGTCCGCCGGATACTGCATGGGCCTTAAACTCACCGTACCTCTGGACGGGAATCCTTCCCTCCCCCAGGCGATAGGCCCGCTCCTCCAGCCGCCGCTGAAATTCGATGCCGGCCAGGGGATGTTCAGCCCCGAAATCCTCCGGCGTCACGGTAACAACGATGGCGCTGTTGGCATTGCCGCCTCCTCTCCCGCTGTAGCTCATGCCATTGACAGCCATCCTGCCCGCCTCCGAAGAGGCGTTGACCACATATCCCCCGGGACACATACAGAAGGAATACACCCCTCTTCCGTTTTTGGCCCTGGCAGTCACCTTATAGGATGCCGCCCCCAAAATCCCCGGATCGGAAATGCCGTACTGACTCTCGTTGATCATGGACTGCGGATGCTCCATCCGAAGGCCTACCGCAAAAGCCTTGGCCTCCATGGGCACCTGCTTATCATAAAGCATCTGAAAGGTATCTCTGGCGCTGTGGCCGATGGCAAGCACCACCTGACCGCAGGCAATTCTTTCGCAGTGATTTACCACGACCCCGGCTACGGAGCCCTCCCTGATCTCCAGATCCGTCACCTGGCTTCCAAAGCGCACCTGACCGCCCAGCCGCAGAATCTCCTGCCGCATATTCTTCACGATCCTGCAGAGCACATCCGTGCCTATGTGGGGCCTGGCCTCATAGCAAATCCGGGGATCCGCCCCAAACCTGACAAAGGTTTCCAGAACTGCGCCGTTCCTTCCGTCTCTGTCCTTTACCAGGGTGTTCAGCTTCCCGTCGGAAAAGGTTCCCGCACCGCCCTCGCCGAACTGTACATTGGAACCGGGATCCAGTCTGCCTGTCCGCCAGAACTCTTCCACATCCCTCTGCCGTTCCTCCACAGCCCTTCCTCTTTCCAGCAAAACAGGCCTGTAGCCGTGAAGCGCCAGGAAATAACCGCAGAACAGCCCTGCAGGTCCTGTTCCTACAATCACCGGGGGATACTCCTGCTGCCTGCTTCCTCTCTCAGGAAAGACATATTCTGACTGGTCCAGCCGGGCCACACCGCCCTTCTTTCCCTGAAGCCTATGTAGTATCCTGTCCTCATTCCTTACAGCCACGGCCAGACAGTAGCTGTAGCAGATCTCCGGCTTTTTTCTGGCATCTACAGACTGCCGCAGAATCCTCATCTCCAGAATATCCGAGGGCTCAGCTTTTAAAAGCCGGGATGCTTTTTTCTTCAAATCCCCCTGACTGTGCCCAAGGGGCATTTTTACCTGATCAATACGCAGCATTACTTTCCGCCTCCCGCGGCCCCCTGCCCTGCCAGAAAGCCGCTGCACCAGGCCCACTGCAGGTTATACCCGCCGCATTTTCCATCCACATCCAATATTTCCCCTGCCAGATAGACCCCGGGAGTCTTTCTGGATTCCATATTTTTCGTAACCTCCCCCAGCGGGATCCCCCCGGCACACACCTGCGCGTTGTCAAAGGAATTGCTTCCTGTCACATGCACCCGAAAATCACGGCACAGCCTGTAAAATCTGCGGATCTTTTCCGGATCCGCCTCATCCACTCTCTCTCCGGTTCTTAGGCCGGCCAGCCGCAGAAATAATAGAACCAGCTTTTTATGAACAAGTCCTGTAAAGAATTCTTCCGCAGTCCGGTTTCCCAGCCGCTGCCTCCGGGCGGCACAAAGTCCGCCGAATTCTTCCTTTGTAAGCCAGGGCAGAAAATCGATGGCAATCTCCGCCTCCCTCTGCCCCTGCAATATGTAATTTACCGTCCTGCTCAGCTGAAACACCGGAATTCCGGAAATACCATAATCTGTCAGCTGCAGCTCTCCCCGCTCTGAAATTTCCCCCAGCTGTGTCAGAAGCCTTACCACAGCCTCCGCCCTTACGCCGGCCACGGATTTAAAAAAATCCTCACGGCACCGCAGCTGTACCAGAGCGGGAACCACAGGCACCAGGCTGTGTCCCAGCTGTCCTGCCAGAAGGAAGCCGCTTCCGTCGGATCCCGTCTTTGGAGCCGCCTTGCCGCCGCAGGCCAGCACCAGAGAATCAAAGGAGAAGCTGCCTTCATCTCCCCCTGCCAGGATTTTCCCGCTGCTCCTGTCCGCCTCAACCCGCCGGACTCTGTATTCTGTAACCAGTCTGACTCCCAGAGCCGCCGCCTCATACCGAAGGACATCCAATACCGCGGAGGCCTGCTCGCATGCAGGATAAAGATAACCGTTTTTATCCTTCACCGCAAGTCCCAGCTCCTCAAAGAACCGGACCGTCTGTCTTGTGCCGAAGCGTTCCAGGCAATCTGCCACAAATCCGGGATCTCCGGAGGTATAATATTCCGAGACCTCCAGCTTTTGATTGCCCAGATTGCATTTTCCGTTTCCGGTTGCCAGAATTTTCTTTCCCGGTCTGTCATTCCTTTCCAAAATCGTCACCCGGGCTCCTAGCCTGGCCGCCGTGATGGCGGCTGTCAGCCCTGCTGCTCCGCCTCCCGCCACTCCTATGTTTTTTTGCATCCTCATCTCCCTCTTACGGCGCGGAATACACCGCTGTCCCGGCGGAGCCTGCCTCTTTCCTGCTGCTCCGCCTTCCCTTCAGCTGGTATATCCTTCCAGAATATCGTACAGTTTTTCCTGATCCTCCACCCACATCATCCGAATGATCTCGCTCTGCATTTCCTCCGGCAGACTGTCCAGACTGATATCCGTCTTCATATAGACGGTCTTTCCATCCTCCAGATACACTATGATCTTATTATCATAGGCCGCCAAAAAGAAGCTGGCCGTAGGCTGGACATAACGGTAGTTCATCCTCACCACCACCCGTTCCCTGGAAAAGGAAAGCACTTCCAGATTCACAAAGCCTCTCTCCCTCTCTGTCAGCGGCGGGGAAGACTCATAGAGCTCCATGGCCCGCAGAAACTGCTCCCGGTTCATGCCGATATACTGATCCGGAACCCGCAGGACAGTCTCCACCACACTGTGATCCGTCAGATCTGTCTCCTCCAGCACATACTTCGTATCTACACACAATGTATCATAAGCGGAAGCAACCTCCACCGGAGACATGCTTTCAGGGACAAGCTGATCCGGCGCGTCCCCCTCCGGCTCCGGAACCGGAACCGTATTCATGGCAGAGTTCCCTGATACCTCTTCCCCATCCCGTTCCGATCCGGAAGCCTGTCCGCCTTCCTCCCGTTCGGTTTGCGCCCGGGTCTCCCCCGTAATTCCCGGATAAAAGAAATGTGTTACTTTCACTCCCGAATAAAATCCGATCACCAGCATCATAAACGGATATAATAAATATAAGCTGATACCTTTTACAAATTTCATATGCTCACCCAGTCCTTGCAATCAGTATCAGCTGTTTTTTCAGTTTTATTCACAAAAAATCAATATACGTTCAACATTTGTCCCAGCCCGAAAATCAGCTTTCCGCCGGGTATATGCTCCAGCTCCTGCTCGCTGAAATTCCTGAGCAGTAAAAGTGCTGTCCAGTAAACCGGTCCTGACACCGCCAGACAGATCACCAGCAATATCACCTTACCCATATGCGGAGACAGCAACGTATTCAAAAGCAGGCAGAGAAGTCCCTCCGCGGTAGCCGCCACCGCAGGTATAATCAGCACCTGGAGCCAGTCTACTCTCAGATGCAGCTGCATAAAGCAAAAGGACCCCAGCAAAACGCAAAGCACTCCCAGACCGGCCAGACCCGCATATACCAGTCCCAGAACCTGCACTCCTCCGGCTCCGATGAGCATTCTGGCCAGCGCCAGGCTCACCAGGTCAAAGACAGCCATGGATCCCAGCACCAGCATCTTTTTGTTGATCAGCATTAAAAACCTGGTGAAATAGACACACAGGGGAAGCAGCACGGCTGCAGCAGCCCCTCCCCTCAGCATGGCCGCAGCCACCGCCTCCTGGCCGGGACAAATCGCAGCCCCTAAGGGTTCCGCCAGCACGGTAAGAAAGACTGCCGCAAACGCCCCATGGACCACTCCTATGTGCAGTCCGCCCTGAAAAGCCGTCCTGGCAAATCTGCTTTCCTCCCTGCGCAGCCTCCCCACCGTCCTGCCGCACACAGGAATCAGCGCCCACAGCGTCAGCGCCGCCGGAATCCCGCACAGCACCGCATAACCCGCTCCATATACGCCGTACTCCACACAGGCAGCGGCATTTTCCTTCAGAGAACCGCAGAAAAACAATCCCAAAAGAACCGGAAGCACAGCCAAAAGCCGGATCAGCATGGGGATACCCCTTCCCGCCCCAAGAATCCGAAAGCTGTCCATAAGGGAATCTCCCGTCCTCGCATTATCCTGTCCCTGTCTCCTGTTTCGGGAATGTCCTGTTCCCTTAAAAACTAAAAAAAGCAAAAGTGCAACAAACAGCTCTGCCAGACTTATGGCCACAGCCACCCCCACTCCTGCGTACATGGAAGTAAAATTCTCCTGTCCAAGCAGGTGGCTGACCTTCCGCCCATAATCACCCAGCATTCTGCAAAACAGCAGACTGAATCCAAAAATAAGAATCTGGCGAAGAATCCCGGATACCATGGCGGGAAGCTCCGCGCCCTCTCCCTGAAAATACCCTAGCAAAACCGCAGAAAGAGAATGTAAAAGCACCGACGGAGCAAGAATTGCAGTAATCAGCGTGCTGTACTGCACCTGAAATACCCCCGCCGCAGCCCCTGCGCAAAGCAGCATGACAAGACTCCCCAGCGCTCCCAGCGCAAGCTGCAGGATCAGTGCATTTCTGCGCATTCTGCCTGCATTTTTGTACTGCCCCTTTGAATTTCTCAAACGCAGCACTCTGCCCAGAACCCCGGTCAAGCCGCCGCCGACCACCGTCCATACTGCCCAATAGACCTCCACTGCCACAGCCACGTAGGTCACGCCGTTGTAGCCGGCCAGACGGCTTACGACCACTATATTGCATAAGGCCAGCATGATGGAAGCCATCTGCACCTGCCTTCGCCTAACCTCTGCCTGATTCATCCATTGTACCTCTAATCTCTAGTAATCCCCAGCTGCGTCAGCAGCCTCTCCTGTTTCTCCTCCATAACGCGGGCTTCCTCTTCTTCCATGTGGTCATAACCGCACAAATGCAGCATGCTGTGGGCCGTCAGAAAAGCAAACTCCCTTTTTATGCTGTGTCCATAGCTTTCCGCCTGACTTTTCAGCCTGTCCACACAGATCATAATGTCGCCCAGAACCAGTTCCCCGGTATCCGGATCAAAATAATCCGCGTCCCTGCCTTCCTCGATCCAAAATTTCCCTTCCTGTATAAAATCCACATTGGGAAAGGATAACACATCCGTTTCCTTATCAATCCCTCTGTACTGTGCATTCAGGCTTCGGATTCCCCCGTTATCTGTAAGGACCAGATTGATCTGTGTCTCAAAGGGACAGCCCTCCTCCTCCAGAACAGACCGGCAGACAAGCTCCGCGGTCTCCTGAAGATCAAAGGGAAGCACTTCCTCTGTCTCATTTTCAATATATAACGTCATAGCGTTTTCCTCCGAATGCCGCCTTATCTTCTGTTTCTGGTCTTTCCCTCCGCAGAATGTCTTCTGTTCTCCCTGTATTTCTCCTTTGCCTCATAATCCTCATAGGCCTTTACGATTTTCTGCACCAGCGGATGACGCACCACATCCCTGCTGGTCAGATTGCAGAAGGCAATATCCTCTATCTTTCCCAGCACGCTTGCCGCCACATCCAGCCCGGACCGGCTTCCCACGGGCAGATCCTTCTGGGAGGCGTCGCCTGTAACTACCACCTTGGAGCCAAAGCCGATCCTTGTCAAAAACATTTTCATCTGGGCGGGCGTCGTATTCTGGGCCTCATCCAGGATAATATAGGCATTGTCCAGAGTACGTCCCCGCATATAAGCCAGGGGCGCCACCTCAATCAGCCCCTTCTCCATATTTTTGGTAAAGCCCTCTGCACCCATAATCTGGTATAGAGCGTCATAGAGAGGCCGCAGATAGGGGTCCACCTTGCTCTGCAGATCCCCGGGCAGAAAGCCCAGCTTTTCTCCTGCTTCTATGGCCGGCCTGGTCAAAATGATTCTTCCCACCTCGTCGTTGCGAAAGGCGGTGATAGCCATAGCCATGGCCAGATATGTCTTGCCGGTACCCGCAGGCCCCACGCCGAAGACAATCATATTGTTGCGGATGGCATCCACATATGCCTTCTGTCCCAGGGTCTTGGGCTTAATGGGCTTGCCGTTTATAGTATGGCAGATACAATCCTCATCAATCTGCGCTATGACCTGCTCCTGTTCTTCCATCCCCATCGTTATTGCGTAATCCACGTTCTGCTCCTCTATTTCGTTTCCTCTGTCTGAAATGATGACAAGCTGCTCCAGCACCCTGGCCGCCTTTTTTACCCGGTCTTCCTCTCCGGATATAACGAGTCCGCCGTTTCTGTCCACAATGAACACGCCGAAATCCCGCTCCATTTTTTTCAGATAAACATCCCGCAGGCCAAAAATTTTTTGCATATGCTCTGCAGGTACCTCCAGTTTCATTGAAAAATCACTCATCCGTATCCGATTCTCCGGGAGTGTCCACTCCCGTCTCCACTTTCTCAGTATCGGCGCTTTTCCCTGCTTTTTCCTGCACCAGAAAATCTCCGTACAGAATCCAGGACTGGCCGTCAACACCTATTTTAACATCTTTTTCAATAATTTGTACCCCTTTTTCCTGCAAATTTGCAAGAAAAGTCATTAATTTTTCGTTTAGCAGGACTTTTGCCTCCTCATCTGTATATCGATGCTCCACATTTACGTACTCCCGATAGGTATAGCTTCCCGTGTATATGGGGATGGACAGCTTTTCAAACAAGAGCGGCCTGCTTTCCCTGATCAGACTGTCGTACACCAGAAACGGGCTTTCCTCCGGCATCTTCCACTCCTGTCCCCCGAAGCGGAAAAAATATCGTGTCTTCTCTCTCCCGGTATATTCCTTCCTTACATAGTCAAAGGGAAGACTGTCGGTAAATTCCATTCTGTGCTCGATGACAATATCTGCATCCGCATCCACATAATAGTATTCCCTGACAGTGGCGTCCTCATTATAAATGGGAACCTTTCCTTCCACCAGCACGCATCCCGCCTCCACCTCGTCCCCGATGGCCACCTTCGGCACACCGCTCCTGACGATCATGGAGACCACCCTTCCGCCGTATTCCGCCACCAAATCCGTTCCTGTGGTCTCCTTTTTTTCAGGGCTTACTATGGGCGCATCGTTTTCCTTGATATCGATCAGAAGCTTCGTTCCCGAAAGACGGGCGGAAGCCCAGGTGATCTGGGAAAATCGTCTGCGGATCTCCTTTTCCAGCTCCTCGATATCCAGGTCCCTCTTCTGCATTCCCACCGTCACCTGGTTTTCCTTCAAAAAGCTCTGAAAAACGTCATCCGTGATCTGATAGTTCCCAGAAATTTCTATGTTCCATATGTACAGGGAAGACCATATCCAGAAGGCTGCCGCCAGCAGCAGGCCCATGACAAACACCTTCCTTTTCAACAGCCGGGGCAGAAAAAAAGGCAGTCCATATCTTTCCAATACGGCTACCCTTGTTCCCGTTTTCCTGACAATGGGACGCAGAGCCCAAAAGCCCCTCAGGTTGATGTTCATATAGTATACATCGCCTTCCCTGACAATATTCCAGATCAGGATCCCCTTATTGCTGCATAGATTCATAAAGCGCTCCGGGGAAAATCCCCATACCCGGATCCGCAGGTAACCTCTGAGATATTTCAATAATTCGATCATGGTCTTCCCTTTTCCTTTCCAAAAGGTATTTTGTATACCTTTATGCAGTTGTCACAAATACCTGATACAGGTGATACAGCCGCTGATCTTCATATCCTCGTTGGTATAATAGTCTATGGCAAGCCGGGTTCCCTCAAAACAGGCCTGACAGGTTTTTCCCTGGAGTAAAATCTGATTTTCCGTATACTCCAGAATCCCCCTGTAATTTTCGATCCATGCTTCACTGTTGCCCGTAAGGGTAACCTTCATGGCTCCCATACAAATGTCCTTGGGCAGCTTCAGGGTTTCTACAAATTGTTCTTTTCTTTGATTGCGGTCACGGTTCTTCTTCATGTTTTCATTATATTATCCCCTGGCGAAAATTATTCGAGGCTGCCGCGCCTAAGCACAGCAGCCTCTGATAAAATCCATTTCTTCTGTCAAAGCAGCAAACGGATCTATAAAATGTCAACGATAAACGGTCTGGGTATGGGCGGATCCTTTTCAATATGACAGGCTGCCCGGAAATGCTCCCCGGCAGCTTCCGCCTGCTCCTGGCCGGCAGCATGGATAACCGCCAGGGTCTCCCCTGCCTTTACAGGATCTCCGGCCTTTTTATGCAGCACCAGTCCCACTGCCGGATCGATACAGCTGTCCTTTGTCTCCCGGCCTCCTCCCAGCATCAGTGAGCAGACTCCTGCCTCCTGGCAGTCAATATGATGCACATATCCATCTGCCTTTGCCGTAACCGGCCACTTAACCGGCGCCTGGGGAAGCAGCCGGGGATCATACACCGCCCTGGGGTCGCCCCCCTGGGCCTCCACCAGCTCCGCCAGCTTTTTAAGGGCACTGCCATCCTCTATGGCCTTTTGGAGCATGGCCCTGGCCTCTTTCTCCTGTCCTGCCTTTTCTCCGGCCATCAGCATCCGGCTGCCCAGAGTCAGACACAGCTCCACGAAGTCCTTCGGTCCTCTTCCCTGCAGAGTATCGATGGCCTCCTTCACCTCCAGAGCATTGCCTATGGCGTACCCCAGCGGCTGATCCATATCGGAGATCACAGCCGTCATCCTGCGCCCGGCATTTCTTCCGATCTTCACCATCTCCTCTGCCAGAGCCCTGGCATCCTCCTCGCTCTTCATAAAAGCGCCGCTGCCCGTCTTCACATCCAGTACAATGGCGTCCGCGCCGGCAGCCAGCTTTTTGCTCATGATGGAGCTGGCAATCAATGACATATTATCCACGGTTGCCGTCACGTCCCGCAATGCATACAGCTTTTTGTCTGCGGGCGCCAGATCTGCGGTCTGGCCCATGATGGCAATCCCGATCCGATTTACGTTCTCAATGAATTTCTCCGTAGTCAGCCCGGTGGAAAAGCCTGGAAAGCTTTCCAGCTTATCAATGGTTCCGCCTGTATGGCCCAGCCCCCGTCCGCTCATCTTGGCCACAGGAATTCCGCAGGCCGCAGTCATAGGACCCAGCGCCAGAGAGGTCTTGTCCCCCACGCCTCCGGTGCTGTGTTTATCCACCTTAATTCCATGAATGCCGGACAAATCCAGCATATCTCCGCTGCGAGCCATGGCCATAGTCAGCGCAAGGGTTTCCCGTTCCGTCATTTTTTGGAAAAATATGGCCATCATCAGGGCGGAAACCTGATAATCCGGAATTTCTCCCTCTGTGTACCCTTGAACAAAAAACCGGATCTCTTCCTCGGACAGTTCTCCGCCGCCCCTTTTTTTCAGAATAATGTCATACATTCTCATAGCCATACATCCTTTCTCAGCCCTGCGGCCTTCCATTACTGCTTCCGGTTATGGAGTGGTCAGTCTCAGGTAAATGGCTCCCAATCTGTCTATTTCCGTATCACAGGAGCCATGTACTCCTGCCAGGCCATAGCCCTCGGGAGCCTGGAAGGTAAATACCTCTTTTTCCTTTTTACCGCCCTCCAGCACGTTGCCCAGATTGGTGACAAATTTCACATAGGAAATACGATAGGTACTGGTAAGAGATTTCTTCGCCTTACATACCTCCATAGATACTATATATTCTCCATCCGCCAAAGTCAACTCCTGATATGTGCCTCCGCTTCCTCCGGCAGACACCTCCTCACCCTGATAGGTAAAGGCAATGCCGTCTACCCGGCTGCCTGTTCGGATTGCAATTTTTTCCGGCATCCGCTCTCCCATAGCCTCCATAAAGCTGAAGCCCGTGCCTCCGCCTCCGCCATAGGTCTGTGTGGTCAGAACATTTTCCTTCAATTCATAACGGAAGGTGGCAGTGATGGGGTAGTGATCGGACAGCTGATTTCCGTCTTCATCGGTAAAGTCTGTCTTGAGCGCATAATAATCTACGGACAGCTCCACATTTTTCCCGCTCCTGTACCAGATCTTATCCACCACCTCATTGGCTGCGCTGTTTCTGTTCTCCTCGTCGATCAGCGCATCGCTTCCAAAGACCGGCTCCACGCCGCCGCGCATATACTCCACCCAGATATCCGTCAGCCCGCAGGGATCCAGCACCGTCTCTCTGATTTTGTCCCTGGTGTACCTGCAATTGGTGTCCCCGATCACGATTACCGCCTTACCCGACGATTTCTGAAGGATCAGCTCCGCCAGCTGTTTCAGATTGGACTCTCTGGCCGCCATGGAACCGGGATCCGTGCCCGCATCCGTATGTATATCATAGATATCAATATAATACCCCGGCGCAATTTCCATGGAAGAGTACAGAATTCCCTTGGGCGTCATCTGATCCGCACCGTTGGTGATAAAGCCGTGGGAATCATTCCACTTATACCGCTGTGTCTCATAAAGAGGGAATGCCGATAAAAAGTTCATGCCGTCCCCCACAGGCACATTTCCGCTGGTCGGGGTCAGATAAGGCAGCGTTACCTCGGAGATCAGCTGCTTATGATATGCAAAATCCTCCTGCACACTGACCAGATCATACTCATTCAAAAGGGGACTCATCTTTACGGTATTTTTTGCTGGATCACTGCTGGATATAATCCCCGGCAGCCCCGCCACATTCAGGGAAAGCACTCTGAAACTTCCCTGGGATGACTCTGATGCCTGCGCCTTAAGCGTCTGTCCGCTTCCTGTCGTCAGCCCTGCCGCCATCAGCAGAGCCAGTCCTGCCGCAAGCCACTTCATTGTTTTCTTTCTCATCATTTCCGCAACCTCCTTTTTGTTTTTGGCCTTGCCATTTGTTTTTTGCTTTGCATTTTGTTTTTGCTTGCTTTGTGTTTTTCTTTTTGTTTTGTGTTTTGCTTTTTGTCTTTCTTTTTGTTCTTTTGTCTTTCTTTTTGTTCTTTTGCTTTGCTTTTTATTCTTTTGCTTTGCTTTTTGTTCCGGCTTTTGTTTACCGGCTTTATGCTTTGTTTTCAGCTCCCGGCCCGGTTTGGATGATTGCTTTCGTTCTGGTTCCCTGATTCACCTCCTGTCTTTCCTCCGGTATCCGGCACTGATTTATTCTGTATATCCACATGCTTTTCGCTTTATTTATCCTTAATTCATTTTATTAATGTACAATTATTACTTTTCTCATCTCTCACGCTCATGTTTTCTGATAATAAGATCTTAACATAGACATATGACTATCTCAACGCAATCGTTGCTTTTTTTGTTGTATTTATTGCAAATTTTGCTTTTCCCTCGGCATTTTTCACCCTGCAGGCTGTCCGCTGCAATTATATGAATACGAAAAGGAAATACCGCATAGGTTTTCACTAGATTCTTTTCCGTCATTATTGAAAGGCCAGGATAGCTTATGGAAATTTACGTGGTAAAAGAAGGAGACAACATAGATGACATTGCAGAAGCTCTGGAGGTCTCACCCCAGCAGCTGATTTTTGATAATCAGTTAATCTATCCCTATGCCCTCGCCATCGGCCAGGCACTTCTGGTGGAAAAAGGCGCCCGAAGCGCCGCCCGGGCCATATCCGTCAGCGGATACGCCTACCCCTTTATCAGTCCCTGGGTGTTAGAGCAGACCCTTCCCTTTTTGACAGCTCTGCCTGTCTTTTCCTATGGCTTTACGCCGGAAGGAGAGCTTCTTCCGCCGCCTTACGGAGACGACCAATGGATGATCTCGGAGGCGCTTCGATTCGGAGTCCGGCCCATTCTCACTCTCACTCCCTTCGGTTCCGACGGCAATTTTAATAACCAGCTGATCCATTCTGTGGTAAACGATTCTGTCTACAGGGACAACCTGATTCAAAATATGCTGGGATTAATGTATGAAAAGGGATACCAGGGCGTTGATATCGATTTTGAATATATTCTGGCAGAGGATAAAGACGCCTTTTCGGCTTTTGTGAGACAGACGGCGGAAACCATGCGCGCCAACGGTTTTCATACCTCCGTTGCTCTGGCGCCAAAGACTTCCGATGATCAGAAGGGACTTTTATATGAGGGGAAAGACTACCGGGCCTTGGGAGAAGCCGCGGATCATGTGCTTTTAATGACTTATGAATGGGGCTATACCTATGGTCCGCCCATGGCCGTGGCGCCCCTGAATCAGGTGCGCCGGGTAGTGGAATATGCCCTGACGCAAATTCCTGCGGAAAAGATTGATCT
This sequence comes from uncultured Lachnospiraceae bacterium, assembly GCA_947177445.1. Classification (GTDB taxonomy): domain Bacteria; phylum Bacillota; class Clostridia; order Lachnospirales; family Lachnospiraceae; genus Acetatifactor. The sequence continues at coordinate 23,302 of CAMWUL010000019.1, forward strand.
GGGAATTCCCAATTACGGCTATGACTGGCCTCTTCCCTATGAAAGAGGCGTCACCAAAGCGGAAACCATCAATAATATTCAGGCCGTGCGCATCGCTGTGGCAAATGATGCTGAAATACAATTTGACGAAACGGCGCAAAGTCCCTTTTTCACCTATACAGACCGGGGAACGGCGCATGAGGTCTGGTTTGAGGATGTTCGAAGCCTGTCCGCCAAATTTGACCTGATAGAGGAATTCGGCCTCCGGGGATGCGGATACTGGCAGATCATGCAATGGTTCCGCGCTAACTGGCTGTTGCTGCAGGACCGCTTTTTCATTGAAAAAAATTAGATTATACGCCTGCTTTCCTGCAGATATTTTGAAGACAGCATCTGTCACAATAGGGTTTGGTCCGGGCAGTGCAGACCGCCCGGCCATGCTCCACCAGCCTGTGGCAGAAATCACTGCCCTCCTTGGGCGGAATAATCTTCCACAATTCCTTTTCCACCTTGGCCGGTTCCTTGATTCCGTCCACCAGCCCCATCCGGTTTACAAGGCGGATACAGTGGGTATCTGTCACAATGGCCGGCTTTCCAAACACATCTCCCATGATCAGATTGGCGCTCTTTCTGCCCACCCCGGGCAGGGCAAGCAATTTCTGAAAATCCTCCGGCACTCTGCCGCCATACTCGTCCCGCAGCATTTTCATACAGGCGCTGATGTCTCTGGCTTTGCTGTTTCCCAGGCCGCAGGGATGCACGATTTCTTCTATTTTCTCCACAGGCGCCTCCGCCAGTGCATTTACATCCGGATATTTCTCATACAGCTTTTCCACTACCACATTGACTCTGGCGTCCGTACACTGTGCCGCCAGGCGCACGCTGACCAAAAGCTTCCAGGCCTGATCATAATCCAGCGTACAGCCCGCGTCCGGATATTCCGCCTTCAGTTTTTCTATGATCTCCAATGCCCGCTGTTTTTTCGTCATATCATTTGTCTCCTTGTTTTCCGTATCTCAGGTCTTTTCGCCGTGGGACAACATTATTTCCTCTCCCGTCTCCAGAAAAAAGCAGCTTCCCCCATATCCACAGGATTCATACAGCCGCACCACAATTTCCCGCATGCGCTCATCCAGCTGGTGATACACCGTCCCAGGCTCCCAGGGAAGTCCTGCAATATAGGCTCTCTGCCGTCTGTCCAGCTTCTGAAGCCTCCTTTCCAGACCGGCGGAGTCCTCCTTTGCCTGCCGGCCGAAATCACAGGAAATATATATCTTTTCCGGACAGACTCCTGCACATTTTTCCTCCAGAAAGACCGACAGCCTGCCGTCATTTGCACAGTCATACTGCTGCTTCTTCCAGATAATCTCCTCTGCCGCCCTGCCGGCCTGCAGCACAACACGACGGAAGGTGGCTTTTCCGTACCGGTCATATTCCTTCACATATTCTGCCTTTTCCGGTGTTTCGCCCTTTCCCGGCTCTTCCAGCAGGATGATCCTCTTTTTGACAAGATGCTCCCACACGGTTTTCTGTACCTTTTTATGGGGAATCGGATATAAAAGCTGTTTTTCGATTTCATCCACCGTACAGCCCAGGTCTGCCAGATGCCTGATTGCTCCGCCGCCTGCCGCCTCAAATGTAAAACCGGATAGAGCCTCTCTGAAATAATCATTTTCTGCCATTCTTTTGCCCCGCTGACAAATGAAATGTCAATTCTTAAAGCTGTGGATCGGTGCAGGGATACGCCCGCCGCGGCCTATAAAGGCATCGCAGGAGAACTGGTTCACGGGCATCACCGGCGCATACCCCAAAAGGCCGCCGAACTCCACGATATCTCCCACTCCCTTGCCGATTACAGGAATAATGCGCACCGCCGTTGTCTTCTGATTCACCATGCCGATCGCCATTTCATCCGCTATGATGCCGGAAATGGTAGAAGCCCCGGTATCGCCGGGAATTGCAATCATATCCAGTCCCACGGAGCAGACGCAGGTCATGGCCTCCAGCTTCTCCAAGGTCAGCGCACCCGCCTTCACCGCATCGATCATTCCCTGATCCTCGCTGACCGGGATGAACGCTCCGCTCAGTCCTCCCACATAGGAGGACGCCATGACGCCGCCCTTCTTCACCTGGTCATTGAGCAGCGCAAGAGCGGCTGTGGTGCCGGGAGCCCCTGCGTATTCCAGTCCCATTTCGCACAAAATGTCCGCCACGCTGTCTCCGATGGCAGGAGTGGGCGCCAGGGACAGATCCACAATGCCAAAGGGAACCTTCAGCCTTCTGGAGGCTTCTCTGGCCACCAGCTGTCCCACCCGGGTCACCTGAAATGCCGTTCTTTTAATGGTTTCGCAGAGCACCTCAAAGCTTTCCCCCCGGATCTCTTCCAGAGCGGTCTTTACCACCCCGGGACCGCTGACACCCACATTGACCACCTTGTCCGCCTCTGTGACCCCGTGAAAAGCGCCCGCCATAAAGGGATTGTCATCCGGCGCGTTGCAGAATACCACCAGCTTGGCACAGCCCAGAGAGTCATTTTCCTTAGTACATTCCGCAGTCTCCCGGATGATCTCTCCCATAAGTCTTACCGCATCCATATTGATACCGGTTCTGGTGGATCCCAGATTCACGGAGCTGCATACCCTCTCCGTAGTTGACAGTGCCAGGGGAATGGAACGGATCAGCAGTTCCTCGGCCGGAGACATTCCCTTGCTGACCAGGGCGGAATAACCGCCGATAAAATTTACGCCCACCTCACGGGCCACACTGTCCAGCGCTGCGGCTATAGATGCAAAATCCTCCTTTGTCCTGCAGGCTGCGCCGCCGATGAGGGCAATCGGAGTCACGGATATCCGCTTATTTACAATTGGTATCCCAAACTCCCTGGATATCTGCTCTCCCGTGCCCACCAGATCCTTCGCCGATTCATATATCTTTCGGTAGATCTTTTCCTTCAGCTTTCCCAGGTCGGAATCTATACAATCCAGAAGGCTGATCCCCAGAGTGATGGTCCGCACATCCAGGTTTTCCTCCGTAATCATTTTGTTTGTCTGCGTCACTTCATGTAAATTGATCATTCATGCCTCCCAACATTTGCCTCTTTTTACAGGCGATGCATCATGTCAAATATCTCTTCCTTCTGGCATCTGACCGCCACGCCGATTTCCTGGCCCAGCGCCGCCAGCTCGTCGGCCATATCTCCGAATTGCTTGCTCATACGGCTGGTATCCACGATCATCATCATATTAAAATAATCCTGTACTATGGTCTGGGAAATATCAAGAATGTTGACGTCGTTTCCGGCCAGATAGGTGCAGACCTTTGCAATGATACCCACCGTATCCTTTCCCACTACCGTAATAATCGCTCTCTTCATAGACTCTCCGTTTCCGCGCTCCCGAAGCGCATATTTTTCCACATTTCGGTTATTCTGCATTTTACAGTACTACCGCCGGCGTCAGGTCACTGCGCCTGGCAACCCTGATATCAAAATCCTTTGCCTGATATGGATTATCTCCCAGGTTGATCTCCAGACGCACCGATTCGTAGGCCAGCTCCGGAAGATTATTTTCCTTGCTCAGATGCCCCAAAAGTATAGTACGCAGCCCATCGTGCAGGATTCTTCCCAAAAGCCGTCCGGAATTCTCGTTGGATAAATGTCCCCGGTCTCCCAGAATACGCTGTTTCAGGTAATAAGGGTACGGACCTACCTGAAGCATATTTACATCGTGGTTTGCCTCCAGCAGAAGGGCATCCATCCCCTTGAGACATTCCACCGTATAGTCATTGTAAACTCCCAGATCCGTACATACCGCCACCCGCCGGCTCCCATAGGAAATACGGTAGCCCACCGGCTGGGCGGCATCATGTGAAATATGCATGGGATTGATCGTCAGATCCTTAATGGTCAGCTTCCGGTCCTCCTGTACCTCGCGATACAGGCCTTCCTCCACACTCCCCAGACTGGCGCAGGATTTCATGGCCTTTATGGTTCCTGCAGTGGCATAGATGGGAATCTCATATTTTCTGGCTATCACCCCAAGCCCCTGAATATGATCCGCATGCTCATGAGTGATCAGTATCCCATCGATATCCCGGCCTGTAAGCCCCAGCTCACGAAGTCCGCTTTCCGTCCTTTTCCCGCTGATTCCCACGTCTATAAGCAGATGTGTAGCCTCCGATCCCACATAGATGCAATTCCCGCTGCTTCCGCTTGCAATACTGCACAACCTCATTGCCCCGTCCCTCTAGCTTCCCAGTATATTTCTATCACATCGCCGTTTTGAATGGACTCCAGATATTCAGCCTTTCGTCCGTTAAGATTCGTGACAATATCGCGGCCTGCCGGATTGTTTAAATCAAAGTCGATGAAGGAAAATACATCCACAAACACATACTGTTCCTTGCCGGACAGGGTCACAGGATATCCGTTTACGATCACCGATATGTTTTTCATCCCTTGTCCGGAATTCCCGGCTTCCGTCTCCGCGCCTTTCACCCGGCCTATCTCGCTGAAACCGATCCCAAATTCGGTCTCCACATTTTCCCCAAAACTTGTTTCTGCAGCAGATTCCGGATTTTCCCCGGCTTCCGTCCTGCCCTCTCCTTGCGCTCCTCCCAGCAGGCTCTGCGCAAAGGCAAGGGATCTTTGAGCAGCCTCCCGGATCTCCCGGGCAGCGGCAGCCTCCTTGGCAGCCCGGCGCTTTCCGGCTTCCTCTTCCGTCTCTTCCTCCAGATCGGCATAGGTAATCTCCGCTGTTACATCCCAGCTCAGCGTAAAATTCTCATAAACCCGGGTCTCGGGTCTGGCAGGCGTTTCGTTTACCAATATCCTGCCTCCCAGAGGAACATCCATAAACTCCGCGATCTCCCGCACCGTATAAGAATTTCTGATCTGAATGTCATCACCCTCCTGGATCAGATAAAATTCGTTTTCCATCCGGCCATTCACGGCTGCCGTCTTTGGCAGGTCGATTTTGGCGCCGTTCACGTAAACATGCAGTCTTTCCGAAAGCTCGGGCAGTCTGCCCAGCTCCAGAACCGCCGCCTCACCCACGGTAGAGGATGTCACCTGGATATGGTCGCCGTTATGTACCTGGGCGTAAATATCCGCATTCTCTCCGTTGAGGGTAATCACTGCCGCTTCCCCCTGAATCCCCCGCGTCATCCGGCTCTTTCCGTTCACCGTAAAGGTCAGCGGCGTCCCGCGCCGGGGAAACAGCTCCTCGTTGGGAAAATCGGATTGAACAGCCGCATCTGCCACAGACAGTCTTCCGTTGTCATAAAGCTTGACCCGCTTGCCGTTGAATTCAACGAAAATAAAATTATTGCTCTGTTCATAATAGCTCAGGCAGATTCCGATAGGTGTCACCATCATGGAATCCCTGCGGGGCTGTTCATTTTCAAACTCAATGTTCTGCATGACCTCCTGGCCCCGGATAGCCACGCGCTCCTTGACAATATCCAGCTCCTTCGCCAAAAATTCCGTATAGCCGGGAACCATGCCGCCGCCCCCAACCACAAATACTGCGCTGACAGACTTTTCCCCGTTCAACTCCCTGATACAGGCCGCCACCATTTTTGCCATCTCCTGCACGTGGTCGGCCAGAAGGGACTCCACCTCCTTTGCGGCGATCACCTGAGGCAGTCCCATAATATCCAGATAATCAACGGACTCCTGCACTCCTGCCTTTCGCTTGATCTGTTCCGCGGTATCAAAATCTACCAGACAATGCTGAACGATAATATCCGTCAGGCTGTCTCCTGCCACGGGAATCATTCCATAGGCCGTAATGGTTCCGTCCTTTGTGATGGAAATATCGCTGGTGCCTGCTCCCACATCCACCAGCGCCATATTCAGCATCCGGAATTTCTCCGGAATAGCCACCTGGATGGCAGCGATAGGCTCCAGCGTCAGGTTTGCCACATGCAGCCCTGCCAGCTCCACCGCCTTATAGAGACCATCCACCACATCATCCGGCAAAAACGTGGCGATCAAATCCACCGCCATGTGCTTTACCTTGTGGCCCTCCAGGTTTCCGATCTGGTAGCCGTTCATATAGTAACGCATAGGCGTATATCCCACGCAATAAAATTTCATGTCCGTATCGTTGGTTTTCTGAAACTCCTCGTAGGCCTGCTCCACTCCCATGGTAGACAGCGAATACACATCCTCCTCCGTGACCTCGTGGTCCTCGTCGAAGCTTGCCTCCGCATGGGTGGTCACCGTCCGCAGCACACGGCCTGCGGCTGCGATACAGACCTCCGTCAGCTTTCGGCTCAGATCCTCCTCCAGCTGTTCCTTGACCTGGGTAATGGTCTGTCCCACCTTGCCGATATCATGAATCTGTCCGTCCAGCATGGCTCTGGTCTCATGCTCCTTGCCCCTTTGAGCCAGCACATGAAATTTATCTCCGTTCAGGTAACCCACCGTGCCAATGATGCTCCTGGTACCGATATCCAGTCCGAACACCAGCTGGCCCTGTCCTTCTCTCACTCCCGCCATGAATAAGCCTCCAGTTTTCTGTCTATTTGTCTGAAACTCTCCTCCAGGGTGCCGCTGTTATCGATGACAAAGTCACAGGCTTTGCGAAACGACTGCTCCGACAGCTGGCTGCCCATGATCTGACCGATCCTCTCCCCGCTGTATCCCCGGGATTGAGACAATCTGCGGCTCCTGGTCTCCTCATCCGCATAAATATACCACATTTCGTCCACCAGGCCGCCGTAGCCGCACTCCACCAAAAGCGCCGCTTCCACAAAAAACAGCTCTGCTTCTCCCTTTTCCCGGGCCGCCTTCAGACGATCAAGCAGGTACTCCTTTACCGCCGGATGGATAATATGATTTACCTGCTCCAGCAGATCCGGGGAAGAAAATATCTTCTCCGCCATCCTCTGTCTGTCAATTTCACCGCCGGAATTCAGAACGCCCTGCCCCAGCAATTCCACCAGCTCCCGGTAACAGGCCGTTCCGGCCTGCTTCACCTCATGAGCGGCCTGATCCGCCAGATAAATCTCACATTTGTAATGCTTTTGAATATAACGAAGCAGCTCCGATTTCCCGGCTCCGATGCCCCCCGTTATCCCGATAAATTTCATATACCTGCCGCCCCTTTTCACCTGACCCCTCAGGCGGAAAGCCCCTCCTTCTTTACTCTCTTCAGCTTCGGCCCAAAATCCGAAAAGGGTTACTTGGCTTCATACCAGTTGTCTCCGGTATGAAGATCGATCTCCAGCGTAACGGCCAGGTGGGCGGCTGATTTCATATTTTCCGTCAAAATCTGCCGCACCTGCGCTTCCTCCTCCCGAAGAGTTTCGATCACAAGTTCATCGTGCACCTGCAAAATCAATCTGGATTTCAGTCCCGCATCCCGGAGGGCTCTCCACACACGAATCATGGCAATCTTGATGATATCCGCCGCCGTACCCTGGATAGGAGAATTCATGGCCACACGCTCTCCAAAGGAACGCTGCATAAAATTGGAGGAGGACAGCTCCGGAACCGGCCTGCGCCTGCCGAACATGGTGGTTACATATCCCTTTTCTCTGGCATCCTTTACCAGCTTATCCAAGAATTCCTTTACACCGGGATAAGTGGCAAAATACTGCTCAATGTACTCTGCCGCCTCCTTTTTACTGATGCTCAGGTCCTGGCTCAGCCCAAAGGAGCTGATGCCGTACACAATTCCGAAGTTCACCGCCTTGGCGTTGCGCCGCTGCAGATCCGTGACCTCCTCAAAGGGAGTGTGGAACACCTTGGAAGCCGTGATCCTGTGGATGTCCTGATCCATGCGGTAGGCCTCGATCAGCTGATCGTCTCCCGACATATGGGCCAGCACTCTCAGCTCGATCTGGGAATAGTCCGCATCCATAAACTCCCATTCCTCCCGGGGCACAAATACCTTTCGGATACGCCTTCCCAGCTCCATCCGCATGGGAATGTTCTGCAGATTCGGCTCCGTGGAGCTGATTCTTCCGGTGGCGGTGATCGTCTGGTTAAAGCTGGTGTGAATTCTCCTGTCCTCTCTGATGCAGGCGGCCAGCCCGTCCGCATAGGTGGATTTCAATTTGGTAAGGGTTCTGTACTCCAGAATGTCCTTGACAATCTGATGATCCCCTGCCAGCTTCTCCAGCACATCCGCCGCCGTGGAATAACCTGTCTTTGTCTTTTTTCCTCCGGGCAGATGCATGGTATCAAACAGCACCTCTCCAAGCTGCTTGGGGGAATTGATGTTGAATTCCACTCCTGCCTGCTCGTGAATAGCCTTCTCCAGCTCCCGGATCCGTTCCACCAAAGCGTCGCCGTAGGCCTTCAGCTCCTCCCGGCGAACCTCCACGCCTTCCTTCTCCATATCATAAAGCACCAGGGAAAGAGGCATTTCCACTTCCCTCATAAGGCGGTCCATCCCCGTCTCCTGCAGCTTTTTCTCCAGCACCCGGGAAGCCATGGCACAAATATACGCCGTATAACAGCAATACTGCATAAATTTTTCCGGCTGAACGGCTGCCGCCTCCTCCAGGGAAGCCTTTCCGAAGCTTTCTTTCCTGCCGGGAACCATAATACCCAAATGCTCCGACGCGATGGCTTCCGGATCATAATCGCTCTTCAGGGGATTCAGCAGATATGCTCCGATCAAAATATCAAAATAACGCTCCGTAGTACTGCAGTCCAGCCAATGATACATTTTTTTAATATCAAAGACGGCAATCTGCGCTCTCCCGGACAGCTCAAGAAAGGCCCTGCGAATTTGGGCGCTGTCCCCGTCCTGCGCACTGTAAGTCTCCTGGTCAAACAGAGAAAGCTGCACGTTTTCCCGGGGAGGAAGACTATAAAAACAGGTATCCTTCCCGGGAATGCATACTGCCGCTCCCAAAAGCCTGCCCTCCTCCAGCGCCAGATAGATCCCCGCCTGATCGGCAGCCTTGATTTTTCCTACATATGTCAGAAACTCCTTCTGGCTCTGCGCCCTGCGGAAGGTCTTTGCCATCTCCTCCAGGCCTGCTGCCTCCTTTTCCACCTTAAAACGACCCAGCATATTTTTAAATTCCAACTGCCGGAACAGCTCGTATGCCTCCTGCGTATAAAAGCCTTCCGCCTTCGCCTCCTGATAATCCAATGTGATATCACAGTCGATTTTGATGGTGGCAAGGGCCTTGCTTAAATCCGCCAGGTCGCGGTTTTGCTGAAGAGACTCCCGAATACTCTTTTTGGTAATCTCCTCCACATGCGCATATATATTCTCCAGGGAGCCATAAGCTGCCATCAGCTCGCCGGCCGTCTTCTGCCCCACCTTGGGAACACCGGGAATATTATCTGCAGAATCGCCCATCAGCGCCTTCAAATCAATAAACTGCGCCGGCGTTACCTGATACGCCTTGACCACATCCTCCGGATAATAATCCTCTATTTCCGTCCGTCCCTGCTTCGTTTTAGGGATTCTGATTTTAATATGCTCATCGGCAATCTGCAAAAGATCCCGATCTCCCGAAACCAATGTGACCTCCAGGCCCTCTGCCGCCGCTTTTTTTGCCAGGGTTCCCAGAATATCGTCCGCCTCATAGCCTTCCCTCTGGCAGATGACGATTCCCATGGCCCTCAAAACCTGCTGGATCACCGGCACCTGTTCCACCAGCTCTCCGGGCATGGGCTTGCGCGTTCCCTTATAAGCCGCATACATTTCATGCCGGAAGGTGGGCGCATGAACGTCAAAGGCCACGGCCAGATACTCCGGCTTTTCCTCTTCCAGGATCCGAAACATAATATTCAAAAAACCGTAGACAGCGTTGGTATGGAGTCCTCCGACGGTACTCAGATCCGGCACTCCGTAAAATGCTCTGTTCAATATACTGTGTCCGTCTATCAGCACAAGCTTTCCGCTCATTCTCCCCTTCCTCTCCTTTTGATATCCTTCTTTCTGCCCTCTCTGTGTTGGGTTTTCCATCTACAGCAGAATCCAGACGGCAATCCCCGCCATCAGGCTGACCGCCAGGATCTGCATGGCAAATACCACCTGCAGCACCCTGCCGCGAAACCGTATTCCGCGCCTGGCCTCCTCCAGACGCAGATCCAGCTCCTTCTGCAGGTCAAATACATTGCCGTCCTCCAGACGCTGTATTCCCTCTGTGACCAAAAACTGGATGATCAGCTCTTCCCGGCAGTCTGCACAGCAATCCAGATGCCCCATAAAGCTTTTCATGGTATAATGATCCATCTTTTTCGCCATAAAATCGGGAATCAATCTCTCAAATTCTTTGCAGTCCATAAAATCATCTCTTCTCACATTTTTCCAGGGCCTGAGCAATATCCGCAATCAGATCCTCCGTATCTTCGATACCGCAGCTCAACCGGATCAGTTCACCGGGCACTCCGGCCTCCCGCAGCTGCTGGTCCGTCAGCTGACGATGCGTGGTGGATGCCGGGTTCAGACAGCAGGTGCGGGCGTCGGCCACATGGGTTTCAATGGCTGCAATCCGCAGGCTCTTCATAAAAATATCCGCCGCCTCTCTGCCGCCCTTCAGACCGAAGGATACTACGCCGCAGCTTCCTCCGGGCAGATATTTCTGCGCCAGAGAATAGTATTTATCTCCCGGCAGGCTGCAGTAGTTCACATACTGCACCGCCTCATGACCCAACAAAAACTTCGCCACAGCTAATCCATTTTCACAGTGACGCCTCATACGCACATGCAGACTTTCCAGACCCAGGTTCAGCAAAAATGCATTCTGGGGACTTTGGATGGAGCCAAAATCCCTCATAAGCTGGGCCGTACACTTGGTGATGAACGCCCCTTCCTTCCCGAACCTTTCCGCGTAAACCACACCGTGATAGCTTTCATCAGGAGTACACAGCCCCGGATATTTGTCTGCATGAGCCATCCAGTCAAACCTTCCGCTGTCCACAATAGCCCCGCCTACGGCGGCTCCGTGCCCATCCATATATTTTGTGGTGGAATGAGTCACAATATCCGCCCCCCATTCAAAAGGCCGGCAGTTGACAGGGGTCGGAAAGGTATTGTCAACAATCAGAGGAACTCCGTGGGCATGAGCGCATTTTGCATACAGCTCGATATCCAGCACGGTCAACGCGGGATTGGCAATCGTCTCCCCGAAGACGGCCCTGGTATTCTCCCGGAAAGCAGCATTCAATTCCTCCTCCGTGGCATCAGGGCTCACGAAGGTCACATCGATTCCCATCCTTTTCATGGTGACAGCGATCAGGTTAAAGGTTCCCCCATAGATCGTGCTGGAAGCCACAATATGATCTCCGCAGCTGCATATGTTAAATAGGGCAAAAAAGTTCGCCGCCTGGCCGCTGCTGGTGAGCATGGCCGCCGTGCCTCCCTCCAGCTGCGCAATCTTGGCCGCCACATAATCATTGGTGGGATTTTGGAGCCTGGTATAAAAATAGCCGCTGGCTTCCAGGTCAAAGAGCTTCCCCAAATCCTCGCTTCTTTCATATTTAAATGTGGTGCTCTGGACAATGGGTACCTGACGGGGCTCTCCATTTCCCGGCGTATAGCCTCCCTGTACACATATGCTGTCAATCTTCATTTTTATACCCTCCCTGGCGTCACCGGCCGGCGCCTTTTCGATATTTTTTCCTGTGCAAATTCGTTCACAGTACAGTATACACATTCATGAAAAAAAATTCAACTGGCATTTACTTCGCAGCACTAACTGATAAAAAAGAAATCGCGCCTCTGCACAAATCGTGGCAGTCCAGGCGCGACACTCTCTATGAATTTTCCGCGGTACGCCGGTTCTAGTCCTGAGCTACCACTTCCCTGTAAAACTCCGCATAATCCCTGCGCTTTTCCTTTGTGAACTGGATAGCGGATCTGGGATGCTGGTTCAGCAGTCCCGTCATCAGGTACTGCAGATCATATCCCCATACGACGCCTTCCTCCTTCAGCCTGTTCATATGAGAATCGATAAACCGAATCGCCGGGTAAACATTGTACTTGGGATTCCGCAGAAATCCCAAAAGCAGCTCCATGGCACAATTCCCCGCGCCTCTTCCCATGGAAGCATAGGTGGCGTCCAGCCAGTCCACACCGTCTCCCACCGCCTCAATAGTGTTGGCAAATGCCAGCTGCTGATTATTATGAGCATGGATCCCCACCTTTTTGCCATACTTTGCCGCCACATTCAGATACGTATCCGTCAGACGGGCAATCTGCTCCGGATACATGGCCCCGTAGCTGTCCACAATATAGAGCACCTTTGCCGGCGTCTGCCCCAGAATGTCCAGCGCTACCGCCAGATCGCCCTCTCTGGTATTGGAGATGGCCATAATATTGCAGCTGACCTCATACCCCTTTCTGTCGGCATCCTCGATCATATCCACTGCCGCCGGAATGGTATTCAAATATGTGGCCACACGAATCATATCGATAGGGCTGTCCGCCCTGTCAATAATATCCGTCTTGTAATCGCATCTGCCCACATCCGCCATAACCGCCAGCTTTAAGTCGGTGGCGTTTTCCCCCACGATGGCGCGAATATCCTCGTCTCTGCAGAACTTCCACTTCCCGAATTTATTTTCGTCAAATATCTCCCTGGAGCCCTTGTACCCAAACTCCATATAGTCTACTCCTGCGCGCAGGTTGGTCAGATACAGCGCCTTGACAAACTCATCAGTGAAATAAAAATCATTTACCAGACCTCCGTCCCGCAATGTGGCATCCACTACCCTCACATCCGGACGGAATGCGATCAGACTTGAAATCTCCTTCATACGTACACCTCTCTGCCTGCGTCCGCAGGCTTACTGCATATATCCAATGACCTTTATGATTTTAACAGTTTAAAGTGTAGAAGTCAAGACAAAAAGTTTCTAAGAGGATCCACCGCTTTGGCCTGCCCCAGGATCTCCTCCCGGTTTACCCTGATAAATTTTTCCAGCTGCTGCACCTCCCAGTCGGAAAACCCGAACCAGCTCTCTATTTTTCCCTCCGGAAGAATCCCTTCCGCATAATCCTTTCCCCGCTGAAAGGAAACCCGAACAAACTTTTTTCCGTCCTTTTGCAAAATTCCCGAAACCAGCATGTTTACTTCACCCATAGCCATTTATCTCCTTACTGAAAACGTGCCCCGTCCCTGACCTCTCCTGTATAAAGGAAAGTGCTCCGTCTCATGTAAATCCTCCTGTCTCAAAAAGTGTCAGCTGCTGCCCTGCCTCTTTATCTTCAAATTCATGCAGATAAGAAAACAATTTGTCCGTATCGCTCTCCATCCCCGCCTTCCTGCAGGTTTCCCGGATCAATCTCCATAAATAAGCATGATTGGGAGAGGGAATTTCATATGCGTTTCCAAAGGTATGAATATACGTTTCCTTCATCCCCGGGAAATGCCTGTCCAGCTGTTCATAAAAATATTGTCTGTCTCCGTCCCGCAAAGTCATTCCCACACCAAAGGTCAGGATGCCATAGACCTTCGCCTTCACACAGGCTTCAAGAAGTCCCATAATATTTTCTTCCGTATCATTGATGAAGGGCAGGATCGGCGTCATCCAGACAATGGTGGGAATTCCTTCCTCCCGCAGAATGTTCAGCACCTCGATGCGTCTGCTGGTGACACAAACATTGGGCTCCAAAATACTGCAAAGCTGATCGTTAAAGGTTGTCAGCGTGATCTGCACCACACATTTTGTCTTGCGATGAATCCGCTTCAGCAGATCCAGATCCCGAAGTATCATATCGGACTTGGTCTGGATCGCCAGCCCGAAGCCATACTCATCGATCAATTCCAGGCATTTTCTGGTAAGGCGCAGTTCCCTTTCCAGATGCAGATACGGATCGCTCATGGCTCCCGTTCCGATCATGCATCTTTTGCGCTTGCTCCGAAGCGCCCGCTCCAGCAGCTCCGGAGCATTGATCTTCACCTCTATGTCCTCAAAAGCATGTTTCATCTGATAGCAGGTGCTCCGGGCGTCGCAGTAGATGCAGCCATGGGTACAGCCTCTGTACAGATTCATTCCGTTATTTGCAGACAAAATTCCCTTTGCCGCCACCTGATGCATCTTTCGGATTCCTCCCTGCCTCATCGCCCGTAATCCTGCAATTTACGGCATCTCCGCTCATATGCGGAAGTCAATCACCCCGCCGCAAACAGCGGGGCATGGAAATTGAAACGCCCCAAGGGGCGGGGTATTGACCCTCGCGGCATTCGTCAAATACCCATGCAAGCATGGCTATTTTCCTCATTGCTCGCGGAAATAAAAAAGCCCGAAAATCCTTGATATGTCAGGGACTTACGAGCTGTCAGATTCTGGTGCCGGTGGTGGGACTCGGACCCACACACCCTTGCGGATAACAGATTTTGAGTCTGTCTCGTCTGCCAATTCCGACACACCGGCATTTCATTTTATCCGCTTTCATACGATTTTGAAAATACAGAAATCCTGAAAGCAGAATACACAAAACTTCAACAACAAAAGGATTATAACACGAATATCCTTGAAAGGCAAGTGATTTTTACAAAAGCGCTACGAAAACGTATAGCTTATCCGCAGAGAATTATCCTGGACGGTGATATCCGCCAGACTTCCCACTATAAGCGGCATCATGGGCGGCCTGTGTCCCAGATCCGCATCCATAATCACAGGAACATTCTTTCGTCCGGCTGTCTCCAGCACTGCCTCATATGCATCCAGACCCGCCATGGGCTCCCCGTTGGCCGGTCGTCCGATAAGAAAGCCCTTCACATAATCAAACCAGCCTGCTTCTTCCATCTGCCACATGGCCCGGCGAATGGCAAACACATTCAAATCGCAGGATTCCAAAAACCAGACAATACCATCCTGACGGTACCGGTCTACAAATTCTCTTGTTTTGTCAAAGCGGGTTCCCGTAAGATTCACCAGACAGTCCATACAGCCTCCCAGGAGCCTTCCCTGAAACTGCAGCTTCGATGGGGCCGGTGTCTTTCCCACATAGCTTTTCATGGCCAGCTCCTCGGTCAAATGGTAGGGCTCCAAAGGATGATCCTCATCCTTCAGGGCTTCCTTTTCCCACCTGCCGTAGCTTCCCACCGAACTTGCCTGTCCCGTGAGAACAGCCGCCGCATCTTCCAGAGATTTATCCCAGGGCTCCATGCCGAAGGCCGCCGCACAGGGACCGTACAGGGACGCCGTATCCGTCAGAGTCGCCAGCAGATACGTCAGGTTCGTATTGTCAGAATAGCCCATAAACCATTTGGGCTTTGCCTGGGCCAGCCTTACGAAGTCTATAAAGGGCAGAATCTCACACATCAGCTCTCCGCCCCCGCAGGAAATCAGACAGTCTGTGTCCCCGGCGCAGTACAGCTCCATAAATTCCCCGGCGCATTTTTCCGGCGTATTGCTGATACCGATGCCCGCATCCGCATAGCAGTTGGGCCCCGGCAGTGTGCGATAGCCTTTCTCCTGCCACTTTTTCAGCGCATTCATAAAGGCGGCCCTGTAAGGCTGGGTTGCGCAGCCGTAAGAAGGCGCAGGAAAACCTATGGTTCCGCCCGGCTTTAAGCTCTCTGGATATCTCATCCGTCACACCTCTTTTCTTTTCCATACTGCCCCGGCAAAAATACCCGGGTCTGCCTCAGCTCTCATCACAGGTCCGGCTCTCCGGAAAAAGCCGTTCATATATTTCAAACTGATCAAGGGTGGCAAAATAGTCCCGGGGCGTTTCTGCCCGGCGGATCAGCTGTATGGAGCCGTCCTCCCGAAGAAGCAGCTCCGCTGATTTCAGCTTGCCGTTGTAATTATACCCCATGGAATAGCCATGGGCTCCCGTGTCATGTATGGCGATATAATCTCCTATTTCCACCCGGGGAAGCATTCTGTCAATGGCAAATTTATCATTGTTTTCACACAGGGAGCCTGTCACATCGTATTGGCAGGTACAGGGCTCATCCTCCTTCCCCAGCACGGTGATATGATGATATGCTCCGTACATGGCGGGACGCATCAAATGGACGGCACAGGCATCCACTCCCAGATACTCCTTATGGGTATGCTTCTCATGGATCACCTTTGTCACCAAATGCCCGAAGGGGCCTGTCATAAACCGCCCAAGCTCCGTGTAAATAGCCACATCTCCCATGCCCGCCGGCGTCAGAATCTCCTCGTATGCCTCCTTCACCCTTTGTCCAATGATCCGGATATCATTGGGCTCCTGGTCTGGACGATAAGGGATTCCGATTCCCCCTGACAGATTGATAAAAGCGATATGAGCCCCCGTCTCCTTCCGAAGCTTCACCGCCAGCTCGAACAGCTGTCTGGCCAGGGTGGGATAATACTCGTTGGTAACCGTATTGCTGGCCAGGAACGCATGAATCCCGAAATTCTTCACTCCCTTTTCTCTCAGAATCCGGAAGCCTTCAAACATCTGCTCCGTGGTAAAACCATACTTGGCGTCCCCGGGATTATCCATAATATCCGTTCCCAGTGAAAAATATCCACCGGGATTATAGCGACAGCTTAAGGTATCCGGCAGAAAACCCAGGGTTTTTTCCAGAAAATCAATATGGGTGATATCATCCAGATTGATAACGGCGCCCAGCCGGGCCGCCAGCGCAAATTCCTCCGCCGGAGTGTCATTGGAGGAAAACATAATGTCCTCTCCCTTCATGCCCACCCCATGGCTTAACATCAGCTCCGTCATGGACGAGCAGTCACATCCGCATCCGTACTCCTTCAAAATACCCATCAAAAAGGGATTGGGGGCTGCCTTTACCGCAAAGTATTCTCTATAGCCCTTATTCCAGGAAAAGGCCTCCTTCAGGGCTCTGACATTTTCCCGGATTCCCCTTTCATCATATATATGAAAAGGGGTGGGATATGTCTTTACAATCTCCTCCACCATTTCCCTGGTCACAAATGCCGGTTTATTCATATTCGTATTTCTCCTTCACAAAAAGCATGAGCCTTTAAAGCATGGTTCTTCGCAGCTCCTGCGCGGACAACGGACTCAGATCTGCAGGTGCAACATCAAATACCGTCTTGCAGCCCGTCATTCCCCGTCTGTTCATGCGGCAGGCCGCTCTGGCGTAGGCCGCCAGCACACAGGCCGTAAATTCGGGATTGGAATCCAGTCTCAGGCTGTATTCGATTACGTGGTTATGCTCCCCTTCCGAACCGGTTTTCCCTGTTCTCAGCACAAAGCCCCCGTGCGGTATGCCGCCATGATCTCTCTCCAGCTCCTCCTGGGTGATAAAATGTACTGTCGTATCATAATCCGCAAAATAATTCGGCATACTCTTGATCTCGTTTTCAATCCTCTGCCGGTCCGCTCCTTCTTCCGCCACTACATAGCATTCCCGCACATGTTTTTCCCTGGTGGAAAGCACCGGATTTTCGCAATTTCGCACAGCCTTCAGGGCTGCCTCCACAGGAATGGTATATTGCTTTGCATCTCTTACTCCCGAGATCCGGCGGACCGCATCGGAGTGTCCCTGACTGACACCCTTTCCCCAGAAGGTATAATCGCTTCCCTCCCGCAGAATCGCGCCGGCATACAGCCTGTTCAAAGAAAACATACCCGGATCCCAGCCCACGGAAATGATGGCGGTTCTGCCGCCCTTTTCCGCGGCGGCATGCACCCTGTCAAAATGCTCCGGTATCCTGGCATGGGTGTCAAAGCTGTCCACCACATTAAAATGCTCCGCATACTCCGCCGTCTGCCGGGGCAGATCCGTGGCGGATCCCCCGCAGAGCACCAGCACGTCGATGTCCTCCTTCATGGCCATAAGCCGGTCCATGGAATAGACCTGCACGCCGCTGGAGGTTTTGATTCTGATCTCGTCCGGATCCCTCCTGGTAAATACAGCCGCAAGCTCCATATCGTCGTTCTGCCTTACGGCATATTCCACTCCCCTGCCCAGGTTTCCGTAACCTGCAATCCCGATTCGAATTTTCATTCCTGTACTCCTTTTTACTCACTGCTTCCTGTTTTCAATCTGCCAGTCAATGGGCTGGATACCATGCTCCTCCAGAAAACGGTTGGTCTGACTAAAAGGTCTGCTTCCGAAAAAGCCATTGTGGGCCGAAAGCGGACTCGGATGAGCCGCCTCCAGAATCAGATGCTTCGGATTATCCAGCATCCGCTTCTTGGTCTGGGCAGGCCTTCCCCACAAAATAAACACAATAGGCCTGTCCTGCTTATTCAGCGCGGCAATAGCCGCATCCGTAAACTTTTCCCAGCCCTTTCCCCGATGAGAATTGGCCATATGAGCCCGGACCGTCAGCACCGTATTCAGCATCAGCACTCCCTGCCCGGCCCACTTAACCAGATAACCATTGTCGGGAATATAGCACCCCAGATCCTCATGGAGCTCCTTATAGATATTTACCAGAGACGGGGGAATATCCACCTCCGGCTTCACGGAAAAGCACAGGCCGTGAGCCTGTCCCACATTATGATAGGGATCCTGTCCGATGATGACCACCTTCACCTGACTAAGCGGCGTCAGATGAAAAGCATTGAAAATATCGTCCGCAGGAGGAAACACCTGAGTCGTATTATACTCACTTTTCACAAAATCATAAAGCTCTTTGTAATAGGGCTTATGAAACTCTGTTTCCAGCTCTCCCAGCCAGTCATTGTCTATCATCGCCATCTTTTGTTTCCTGCCTTTCTTTGAATATCAGTTTTCCAACTGTTTCCCGATTCCTCTGCGCTTAAAGCCTTACGCTGATCCCTCTGGCCTTCAGGTATTCCTTCAGCTTCCTGATCTCCAGCTCCCGATAGTGAAAAAGGGAAGCCGCCAGCACAGCCTCCGCCTTTGCTTCTGTCAAAGCCTCATAAAAATGCTCCTGCTTCCCGGCTCCCCCCGAGGCAATAACGGGAATTTTCACAGCCTCCGCCACCCTTTGGGTCAGTTCCAGGTCATAGCCCTCCCCGGTGCCGTCCCTGTCCATGCTGGTAAGCAGAATCTCCCCGGCTCCCAGAGCTTCCGCCCGGACCGCCCACTCCACTGCGTCAATTCCCATGTCCACCCGTCCGCCGTTTTTATAAATATTCCAGCCGCCATCCTCTCTGCGCTTGGCGTCGATGGCCACAACCACACATTGGCTGCCAAACCGTTCGGCGGCATCGCTGATCAGGCGGGGTTCCATAATCGCAGCGGAATTCACCGAAACCTTGTCCGCCCCTTCTCTCAGGATTGCCCGAAAATCCTCCACGGTGCGGATTCCGCCGCCTACGGTAAAAGGGATGAACACCCTGCCGGCCACCTGACGAACCCACTCGAGCTTCGTGGCCCGATCATCGGCAGATGCAGTGATATCCAGAAAAACCAGCTCGTCAGCTCCCTCTCTGTCATAGCCTTCCGCAACCTCCGCCGGGTCTCCCGCATCCCGGAGGTTCACAAAATTAATTCCCTTTACAACTCTTCCGTCTTTTACGTCCAGGCAGGGAATGATCCTTTTTGTATGCATTCTAACGCTCCTCCGTAATCCGGATGAAATTCCGGAGTATCTGCAGTCCCGTATCCGAACTCTTTTCCGGATGAAACTGACAGGCAAACACGTTTCCCTGTTCCACACAGGTATCCATCTGCACTCCATACTCTGTCTGTGCCAAAACAGCCTCCCGGTCCCCGGCCTGCAGATAATAGGAGTGCACAAAATAAACATAAGCGTTCTCTGAAATTCCCTCCAGAAGCCTTCCCCGTCTGCAAATGTGCAGATCATTCCAGCCGATGTGGGGAACCTTCAGCCTTCCGTCATCCGGAATTCTGCAGATTTTTCCCTTCAGAATCCCCAGCCCTTCCGCTCCGGGGCTTTCCTGGCTGCTCTCAAACAACAGCTGCAGCCCCAGACAAATTCCCAAAAAAGGAATCTGTCTCTCCACGCACTGCCGGATCACCGGCACAAGACCATATCCGGATATTTTTTCCATGGCGTCTCCGAATGCCCCCACCCCGGGAAGTATCACGCCGTCGGCTTCCAGAATCCCGGAGGGCTCCCTGGTAACCTGCGCCTGCTGCCCCAGCCGGGCCAGGGCTTTTTCCACACTCCTGATATTCCCGGCATCATAGTCAATGATCGCTATCATTTTCGTCCCTTTCCCTCACTGATTGTCGATAAAGGTATCTCCTCCCAGCTCTTCCTCCTCCGGAAGCGGATCCTCCATCTGATCGGGCTCCTGGGTCTGGTCTTCGTCAGGTTCATTATTTTCCGTATTCGCGCCGTAAGCCTGGCCCTGAGCAATGGCCGTCACAGTCCTTGTATATTCCACATCCCTGGGCAATGCCGCAATCTCTCTGGCATTCTCTTCCGTCAATCCATAACCTTCCGACAAGGCAGACAAAACCCTGCCGTATTCCGCCTCCACCTCCGGCAGAGCGTTCCATGCCGCCGCATACCGGTAAAGCTCCGGGTACTGATCCACCGTGCGGATCAGGCTGTCCAGGGCACGGACCTGATCTCCTTCGTTCAAATACATTTCATATTCCTGAACCCATAGCCTGATATAGAGAATGCTTTTCGCTTTTCCAAACAGCGCCTCGTCAGACTCATTCAACTCCTTGCCGAAAAGATTTTCATAGCAGGTCTGGTAATCCCCTGCCTGGAAGGCGGCCCTGGCAGTCTGTTTGTCCACATATTCCACTGAGGCATTGATAAATACAAAAAGCAATACCCCCACAGATATGCCTACCAAAATAACCGGGATCGCATTCTTAAAGGAAATATGCTTTCCTGCCGAAGCATCGGATTCTTCCTTGGGCGGCTTTACCTTTTTGGGCTTTGCAGGCTTGGGCGCCTTTTTGGGCTTTGCGGGTTTTTCCTTTTTCGGCTTTGCCTTCTTGGCTTTCTTCTTTTCCGCAGCCTTGGCGGCCTTCTCTACATCCTCTTCGCTCTCTTCATCCTCTTCCGTCAGCAGATCTGCCATCTTGGAGAAAAGGCCCTGCTTTTTTTCAGGCTCCTCCTCCATATCGGCAGAGGCATCTGCAATAAACTCATCCATTTTATCAGAGGCCTCCAAAGGCTCATCCTGCTTATCAGAGGTCTCCGAAGGCTCATCCTGCTTATCAGAGGCCTCCGAAGACTCATCCTGCTCAGGCAGCTCTCCCATCTCCGGCTTTCCTGCATCAGCAGCGTTCTCGGCCAGAAGATCCACATCCACATTGGTATCATCCAGCACACTGTCCAGATCAAAGCCTGCTTCCTTCGGCACAGACCGGGCAGTCACTGTCTCTCCCTCCGCCGCTTCCGGCATTTCACCTTCCGGAAGCTGCGCCTCCTTCTCCAGGGTTTCCGCCTCGGAAACAATGAAATCCAAAAGCTCCTTGTCAAAGAGATTGTCATCGCTTCCATCCCGGGGCTGTCTGCGGGGAGCCGCCTGCCTTTTTTCCGCCGAAGCATTATTCCCCGCCTGCTTTGACACGTCCTTCCCGGCGCTCTTCCCGGCTGCTTTTGCCAGCCTGTCAGCCTCCTTCCGGGCAGCCTTGGCTTCCTTCGCCTCCCTTTTGGCAGCCTTTTTTCTGGCAGCCTCTTCCTTGCGTCTTTTCTTTTTGTCAAGCGTCTGACGTATTCTGTCAGCCTTGTCCCCTGAGGCCTCTTTAGACGCCTCCCGTCCGGACAGGCCTGTACCGTCGGCCATGTTTCTATCCGTTCCACGGGCTTTCGCCGGTGATTCTTCCGAAACATCCAGTCCGGCTCTCTGAACTCCGGCCTGCAGAAGCTCCTGGATCTCATCCTCCGAAAGCTCGCTGACCTCATCCACATCCACGGTATCCCCGCTCTCCGAAGATGGCTCCGAGGCCTTCGGAAGCTCGCCGCTTTCTTCCATCTCATCTAATAGTTTATCAAGATAATCTTCTTGTGAAGGCATATCAACACACATTCCTTTCCACAGCCTGAATTTCCATGTATAGTTTATCACAGGAATTCAAGCCAATCAATCGCATTCTGAGAAATTCCACACCCTTTTCCCGATAGTTCTTCCGTCAATTGGTACAAGTTTTCATGCACTCTGCAAAAATAAGCCTTCCGATTGAAGAAAGCCGCCTTCTCAAAAGGCCATCGGATCACGGTGGGAAAATCCATGCCCACCCCCAGCTCCAAAATCATAAGCTTCCGGTTCAGCGTGCCCTGAAGCCACCTGGTATACAGCTTCCAGGCCTCCAGATAACCGTTTTCATTGTATGCTTTGGCATAAACATTGTTGAAAATCAGCCTGCCGCCGCACTGAGGACAGGTTCCCAGCTGCGGCATCCGGTCCGGAGAAAAATCTCCTCTGCATAACCCGTCAAAGATCTCATCCAAAGCCTCCCGGTCTCTGTCCATCGTTTCCTCCAGAACGGAGCCGCAGCCATGCTCACATTGCTTCCATAGCGAAGAACCGCAGGGCATCACAAGCCTTCCCGGCTTCCAGGGCGCCCCTGCTATGGCACTGTTGACAGAATCCGCCACTACAAAATAGTTTTTGTCCTTCAGAAGATCCGCCAGCTTCTCCAACGCTCCAACAGCCCTGTCAGCATTCCACCTGCGGGAGCAATAATCCAGCCAGGCAGGGAACAGCCAGCGGTATCCCGCCTCCTCAAGACTTCTGCATCCCGGAAGATAACCAGGGCAGTCCTTCAGCCGCTTTCGGTCATTGAAATCTTCCCCCAGTCCCACGAGCACCATATCCGCTTCCCGGATTTTTTCCAATATACTTTCGCGCTCCATCCTTACCTCTACATGCGAAAAGCCGGGGATTCCCGGCTTTTCAAGTTTTTGTCCCAAGCTCCTTATTTATCCAGATGTCTCTCATCCACAAGCTGGTCCACGATCCTTACCAGGTTACCGATCTCCGGCTTAGACAGCTGTGCGTCTGCGCCAAGAGACTCTCCTTTCCGTTTCATCTCATCATTCACCAGAGAGGAAAAGATGATAATTGGAATATGCGCCGTGGTTTCGTCGGCCTTTACCAGCTTTGTCAGCCTGTGCCCATCCATCTCAGGCATCTCAATATCGGTAATAAGCACCTTTACATGCTGATCAAGCGTTCCGTCATTCTTGCACTGACAGATCACGTCATAAGCCTTTTGACCATTTTCCGTATGGATCAGATTGTCATAGCCCGCACGCTTCAGGGAATCCACGATAAGCTTGTTCAGCAGCGGAGAATCTTCCGCAATCAGAATAGGGACGTTGCTTCTCTTTCTCTCTCCCAGCTCGGTAATCTCGGACACCTTCAGTCCCGTTTCCGGATTGATATCGCATACGATCTTCTCAAAATCCAGGATAATGATCAGCTTTCCGTCCTTTTTGATGATGCCGGTGGAAACAGTCTCGTCCGTGGTAGAAATCGTGGCGTCGGGTTTGATAATATCCCTCCAGGACACACGGTGGATGCCCAGCACGGTCTCTACATGGAATGCGATATCAAGCTTATTGAAATTCGTGGTGATGAACAGGCCCTTAGGCTCCGACTCTCCCCGTCCCAGGCAGTTCTTCAGATCAATCGCGGTAATCATAATATCCCGCGGCATAAAAATGCCTTCAATGCTGGGATGCGCATTGGGAACAGGAGTGACCGGCATATATTGGATGATCTCTCTGATCTTTGCCACATTGATGCCATAGGAGTTGCCGGCCAGTGTGAATTCCAGGATCTCCAGCTCATTCGTTCCATTTTCCAGTAAAATTTTTGTATCCATCTTTCCACCTCGTTACTTTTGTCAGGCGGCAGTAAGGCTCTCCGTCAAAGAGTCTTCTGCCTCGAATACCTTTATATTATCATACTTACCCGAAAAATGAAACTGTTATCTGAATATTTTAAAAAAATATTGTGACTAAATATTTTCGTTCCTTATGGTCTCGACGATATTCTGTCGGTCTATTCTTTTCATGGAATAATGCATGATTCCAAACAAAAGCACCGCCACGGCACCTGCAGCCCCAAGAATCCCCAGCCAGGGAAGCCGGAAATCCACCACAATTTCCTGCGCCAGCGCCTGGTGGAATCCCCATGAAATCAGGATCCCCAGCGGAATCCCTGCCAGCAGCGCTCCGCCGCCGTAAAACAGACCTTCAAGAAAAATCATTCGTTCAAATTCCTTTTCCGTCATTCCCACAGCCCTCAGCATGGCAAACTCCGGAGAGCGCAGCTCCATATTTGTAGTCACCGTATTAAAAATATTGGTAATGCCGATAAGGGCCACCACAATGATAAAGCCATACAGGAAAATGGCAATTACCAGATGAAGGCTCCTTTCGGACTGATACTGGGACATGAGATTCTGGAGAAAATACTGATTCAGCCCCATGCCCCGGACAGCCGCCTCCATAGCTCCCGGATCCCCGCATTGCAGATACACATCTACATTATCATATTTTCCCGACAACTCATGACTGTCCATCCACTGGTCGCTGACTATCAGCCTGATTTCATACAAATTTACATGGGAAAGGCACATGGGTCTGACGGATGTCTGCGTCAAGAGTCTGATCTGAGTATCCGTATCCGTCGCCGACAGCACGGTTCCCTCACGAAGGAAAGCTATTTTGCCGCTGTACAGGTAGGTTTTGTTCTCCTGCTGAATTGCCTCTTCATAGTCTGCCAGAACAATGGCCTGCCCCTGCGCCTCCTCCACAGAAATTCCCAGCTGTCTGCAATAGTCTGCATAGCCTTTTTCTCCCAACGCATTTACTATGACCCGAACCTCCTCTGACGGGGAAAACAGCTCCAGATAATCATTGGTAAAGGGAATCTGACTCTTGTCTACTTTCAGAATTCCTGTCCTGAGAATATCCGCCTTTTGCACGCCCTCCAGCCCGGCGATCCGCTCAGCTTTCTCATAACTGTCATCGTCCTCAATACTGATTCTCAGCTGGTACTGCACATCCTCATAATATAATTTTGAAGAAATACTCAACAATTGAACAAAGGTGGACATTCCGATAAAAACCGCCGCACTCACCATAATGGAAACTACGGTGGTACGATATTTCACCCTGGCACATTTCAGGTTCTGCCAGGCGATTTTACCCCCGATACCAAACAACCGCAGAATAATTCGCGGGCACTGGCGCTTTCTCTTCGAATTTATGGTCTGATTGGCGCGGATAGCGCTGATGGGTGACAGCCTGGCTGCCTGTCTGGCAGGCTTGAGGGCAGAAAAAAATATCATTATAATAGATAATAAACCCGCCAGGCAGACAGCCGGAATGGAAACGCCGAAGATCAAGCGTATCCCGATCCCGTCCTCCACCATGCCTCCCACCAGCTGCACCAGAATCCAGGTAGCCCCCACACCGCCGCATACTCCCAGCGGGATCCCTGTCATTCCCAGGAACATCGCTTCATAATATATAATCCTGCGCTGCTGCTTTGATGTGGTTCCCACTGATGCAAGTCTTCCGTACAGCTTCATTTTTTCAGTCAATGATATCACAAAGCTGTTGCGGATGCAGACCGCAGCGGTCAATATAATGACCAAAAGAGCCAATCCTGCCAGCCCATAGATCATTTGAAGGGTGCCGGATGAAATATTAAAGCCCTCCCATTTCAGCAGCCACTGATTTCTTCCCACCTGCCGCGCCACGCTTGTAATCTGCTTCTCTTCTTCCAAAGTCCAGGATCCGCCGGTCCCATAGTACCGCTTATACAGATCCATGGACACACCCAGAATTCCTGCGGTAACCTGATCCTCATGCCGAATTCCCCAATCTGTGTAGGAGGCATAAATATCCGCTTCACCGGTCATTCCGCCTTTCCCCGGAACCGTAAAGACAGAGTAGCCCGGCGCCATTCTGCCCTCCACCGTTTCATTGGGACGTTCGATAATTCCCACCACCGTATACGTTCTTTGAACCCCGGCTTCCAGCGTTTCCGCTTCGTAGGAATAGGGATCCATTTGATTCAGCCGCCGGCCCTCCGACACTCTGTCTCCTGTCTGCAGAGTCAGAACATCTCCCAGACCAATATCCACCAGACCATTATATTGGATATGCCTGCTGATTACCAGCTCCTTATCATTTTCCGGCATCCTTCCATCTGTGAGCTGCAGCGCCAGCGCATCCTGTCCGTCCCTGTCCATGGCCCGGATATACAGGTAGGGCTTCTCCGGATTACCGCTCCCCTCCAGGAGCGCATAGCCAATTTCTTCCGTAATACACAAATCTGCAATGTTTTGGTTATTTTGAAAATACTTCAGATTTTTCTGGCTCACACCGGAAAAGTAATAGTGGAAATTACCGTTCACTCCAGCTTCATAGGCTATCATGCTGGCGCGAAAGCTCACTGCCAGACAGGCCACTCCGGTGATCAGCGCCGAGGCCAGTATCACTCCAATCACAGTAACCGTTGTTCTTTTTTTATTCTCTCTCAGAGAGCGGAAACAGCACCTTTTCAGAATGTTCATCTTATCCCCGCCTCCCTGCTCTCCGATACACAGCCGTCCTCGATGGTCAGAATCCGGTCCGCCTGTTTTGCCAGCTCCAGATTATGCGTGATCATTATGATCGTCTGACGATATCTTCTGTTGGATTCTTTCAAAAGCTCCATAATCTGCTCACCTGCACGTGTATCCAGATTACCCGTAGGCTCGTCTGCCAGAAGAATGGCCGGGCGGGTAATCAGTGCCCTGCCGATTGCCACTCTCTGCTGCTGACCGCCGGACAGCTCGTTGGGCAAATGCTTCATATGTCCGGAAAGCCCCAGAACGGCGGCCAGCTCTTTCATATACTCCGTGTCAACCCTCCTTCCGTCCAGCTCACAGGGAAGAGCCATATTTTCTTCCACGTTTAAAACAGGAATCAGATTGTAAAACTGGTAGATCAGTCCTACCTGCCTTCTTCTGAAAACTGCCAGCTGATCGTTCTTCAATCTGTAGATATCCTGATCCTCGATAAAAACCCTGCCTGAGGTGGGTCTGTCCACACCTCCCAGCATATGAAGCAGCGTGGATTTTCCGCTTCCGGAGCTCCCCACCACTGCTGCAAACTCTCCCTGCTCCACAGATATACAGGCGTCCCTTACCGCTGTTACTTCATTTGCGCCGGTGCCATACTTTTTGCATAAATGCTCTGTTCTAACAATTTCCATGTCCCTCATGCCTTCCTTCCTGAACTGCTGCTTTTAAAAGCTCAAAATCATTGTATAAAATGAAAATGACATTTCCGTGACATATCAGAAATAGTTTTTTCTATTGAGCAATATCTCTATGCCTCCTTCATGAATCGCAGAGTAAATGTAGTTCCCCGGCCCTCCCCGGAATCCACACTGATCCGGCCTCCCTGAGCCTCCACAATTTTTCGGGAAAGGGACAGGCCGATGCCTGTGCTGTCCTTCCCGGCGTTTTTTCCCCGATAAAAACGGCAAAACAGCTTTTCCCGCTCCTCCTTCGAAATTCCGGTACCATGGTCTCTTATGGTAATCTGAGTATAAATATCGTTCTCCTGGGCCTCCACCTCCACCTTTCCTCCCACCGGACTGTATTCCACTGCATTTTTGATCAGGTTTGTCAACGCCTCTATGGTCCAGTTTCTGTCCAGCCAAATATACAGCTGTTTTACCGTCTCTGTCTCAAAGCATATGTCCTTCCACTCTGCCATAAATGTCAGTCTTTCGCAAGCCTCCTGTATCAGTTCCCTTACAGACAGTCTGGTCTTTTCCAGATCCACCACACCTGCCTCCAGGCGGGAAAGCTTCAGCATCGTCGTGACAAGCCATGACATTCCCGTAATCTGACGCATAGCCTCCTGGAGAAACCGTTTCTGCTGGATCTCCTCCATCTGCCCCTCCATCAAGTCATCGATCAGAACCGATGCTGAAGCCAGCGGCGTTTTCAGCTGGTGGGAAATATCGGCAACCGAATCCGCCAGCGACTTTTTCTGCTCCAGAGCCCGTTGCGCCTGTTCCTTCAGAAAAACCGTAAGCTTATAAATTTCATTCCGCAGGCCGCTCAGCTCATCATCATCATTATCCTCTATGGCAAGACAGTAATGTCCCCGCTCCAGAGCCTCTAAATAAGTCTGAAGACAATTAATTCGATTTTGACGCTTTCTCAGGTATAGAAAGAAGAAAAGCCCGCATACTGAAAATAGTATCAGACATCCAAGGTTGACACCCAGCCACAGAGAGCAAAGCCGTTCTTCCACCAGAGGAAACAAGCTGCTCTCATATTTATCTATGACTCCGTACTGTGCCAGGGTTACAGCACCTCTGCGGCTGTTTCCTGCATCGTTCAGCATCCTGACAATCGCCTCCTCACCTGATTCCGGGGAAGACGCTGAAAGGCTGCCCATCACCACTGCCAGCAAATTATAATATTCTGCATGCACATGGCGGCAATAGATCCAAATAGACAGGTTCGCCAGCCCAAAAAACAGTCCGACTAATATCAAAAAGGCTATCACAAGCTTTCGAAGCTCTTTATTCCAACTCATTTTCATCCTTCATTCCCCTCGATCCGGTACCCCATCCCGCGTACCGTGCGGATGATCTGTCCTGACTTATCTCCCAGCTTCTCACGAATCCTCTTTATTGTAACGGACAGCGTGTTGTCATTGACGAAATTACCGGAAATATCCCAGATATCTCCCAAAATCTCATCTCTGGTAAACAGCTTCCCAGGGTGGGAAAGCATACTGTATAATATCCTGTATTCCAGCTTTGTCAAAGCAATCTCTCTGTCCCCCTGCATGACCTTTCCGGACTGTGTATCCAAAAGAATGTCTCCGCAGGAAAGTATTTTACTGCCTTTTCCGCTTCTGCGGAGAGCGCCCTTGATCCGGGACAGGAGCTCCCTGTTTCGAAAGGGCTTCACCACATAATCATCCGCCCCCAAATCCAGCCCCCTCACTACGTCCCGTTCCTCATCCCTGGCTGTCAAAAAGATAATTGGAATCTGGCTTTTCTCCCGAATTTTCCTGTACAGCTCAAAACCGTCTCCATCAGGCAGTCCAATATCCAGAAGCGCAAGGTCACAGCTTTCACTTTCCAGAAATTTGACAGCCTGTGCAGCATTTCCGGCAGACAAAACCCCATATCCCTCCTGGGAAAGCAGATACTCAAGTCCCATCATCATAGCCTCACTGTCTTCCACCAGCAATATTTTCATAGCCATCCTCCCGATTTTGCCTGCTGATTTCCTAAAACGAAAAAAGAGTAGATATTCTACTCTTCCTCATCACAATATGTCAATTTTGATATTGTCTCGTTCCTGGCATTGCCGCATTCACAAAATATCATACCCTCAAAACCGAACACTGAATCCAGATCTTCATCCGCTCTCCCAAAGCTCTC